>JBOHCP010000248.1:0-7491 GCA_050698875.1 Streptosporangiaceae bacterium
ATAGCAAACTCACTCCCATGTATGACGATGCGAGGCAGGAGAGTGGGTTGGCCGTCGTGCTGAACCGGGTACTGGTGGCCAACCGGGGCGAGATCGCCCGCCGGGCGTTCCGGACATGCCGGGAACTCGGAATGTCGACGGTCGCCGTGTACTCCGATGCGGACGCTGGCGCGCCACATGTGGCGAAGGCGGACGCGGCGGTGCGGCTGCCCGGCGCCGCCCCCGCCGACACCTATCTGCGGGCCGACCTGCTGGTGGCCGCGGCGCTGCAGGCCGGCGCGGACGCGGTGCACCCGGGCTACGGCTTCCTGTCGGAGAGCGCCGCGTTCGCGCGCCTGGTGGAGGCGGCGGGCCTGACCTGGGTCGGGCCACCGCCCGACGCGATCGACGCGATGGGCAGCAAGACCCTGGCCAAGCGGCTGATGGCCGGCGCGGGTGTGCCGGTGCTGCCCGGCCTCGACCCCGAGTCGCTCACCGCCGCAGACCTGCCGGTGCTGATCAAGGCGGCGGCGGGCGGCGGCGGACGCGGCATGCGCGTCGTCCGCTCGCTGCCCGACCTGCCCCTGGCGCTGGCCGCCGCCAGGTCCGAGGCAGCGTCGGCGTTCGGTAACCCGACCGTGTTCTGCGAGCCCTACCTTGCCGCCCGGCGGCACATCGAGGTGCAGGTCCTCGCTGACGGCCACGGCGCGGTCTGGGCGGTCGGCGAGCGGGAGTGCTCGATCCAGCGCCGATACCAGAAGATCATCGAGGAGGCGCCATCGCCGCTTGTCCAGCGGCTGCCGCAGATGCCCGAGCGGCTGTTCGCCGCCGCCCGCGCGGCGGCGCGCGCGGCGCGATATATCGCAACGCCGGGACTGTCGAGTTCCTGGCCGACGAGACTGGCCGGTTCTACTTTCTCGAGATGAACACCCGGCTCCAGGTCGAGCACCCCGTCACCGAGTGCACGACTGGCCTGGACCTGGTCGCGCTGCAGTTGCAGATCGCGGCCGGGTTGCCGCTGCCGGCTCCGGCGCCGCCGATGGCGACCGGTCACGCCGTCGAGGCCCGGCTGTATGCGGAGGACCCGGCGGGCGGGTGGCAGCCGCAGAGCGGCACGCTGCACCGGCTCGAGCTGCCGGCCGGCCAGCCGAGTTCCGGGTGCCGTCCGGGTGCCGTCCGGGCGCCGTGCCGCGTCCGTGCCCGGTATCCGGCTTGACTCCTGCGTCACCGCCGGCAGCCGCGTCCCCGTGCACTACGACCCGATGCTGGCCAAGGTGATCTCGTGGGCGCCTGACCGCGAGCGGGCCGCGGCCGTACTGTCGGCCGCGCTGGCCGGAGCGAAGATCCACGGGCTGGTGACCAACCGGAACCTGCTCGTCCGGGTGCTCCGTCACCCGGCGTTCCAGGCCGGGCAGATCGGCACCGCGTTTCTGGACACGCACGGTGTCGCCGCGCTAGCCGCGCCACTCGCTGCCGAGGACGCCGTCACATTGTCCGCACTCGGCCGCGCTCGCCGACGCTGCCACCCGGCGGGCCTCGGCGACGGTGCTCGGCGGGCTGCCGAGCGGCTGGCGCAACGTACCTTCGGAGTTCCAGCGCAAGGCTTACGACGTTGCCGATGGCGGTCCCGCGGCTCGCCGGTGCGGGGTCGGTTACCGCATCGACCGCGGCGGGCTGATCGTCGAGGGCCGCGATGACATCACGCTCGTCTCCATGGCACCCGATGCCGTGCGGCTGGTGGCCGGCGGCGTGCAGTGGCAGTTCCGGATCGCCGTGTACCCACCGTGTACCCGGGGCTGACCTGTGTGGACTCCGGGCTCGGCCCGGTCGCGCTCAGGCCGGTGCCGCGGTTTGGTGATCCGGTCGGCCCGGTCGCGGCGGGCTCACTGCTGGCGCCGATGCCGGGCACCGTCGCCCGGCTCGGCGCCGCCGTGGGCGACCAGGTGGCGGCGGGGCAGCCGCTGCTGTGGCTCGAGGCCATGAAGATGGAGCACGCCATCTCGGCACCGGCGGCCGGGATTGTCGCGGAGCTGCCGGTAGCAGCCGGCCAGCACGTCGAGGTAGCCAGCGTGCTCGCCGTCGTCAAGCCCGAGGAGGACCCGGCATGAACTTCACCGAGACCGATGAGCAGCAGGCACTGCGCGCTGCAGTGGCAGAACTGGGCCGCAAGTACGGCTACGCCTACTACACGCGGCAGGCCAGGCAGGGCGGCCGCCTGACCGAGCTGTGGCAGGAGGCGGGCAAGCTCGGCTTCCTCGGCGCAAACCTTCCCGCTGCGTACAGCGGCGGCGGGGCCGGGCTGTATGAGCTGTCCATCGTCCTGGAAGAGCGGGCCGCGGCGGGCTGCGGGCTGCTCATGATGCTGGTCTCGCCCGCCAGCTGCGGCACGATCATCGCCAGGTACGGCACGGACGAGCAGAAGCAGTCCTGGCTGCCACGGCTGGCGAGCGGAGCCGCGATCATGGCATTCGGCATCACCGAGCCCGACGCCGGCTCGAACTCGCACCGGCTGACGACCGTCGCCAGCCGGGAAGGCGACACGTGGGTTCTCGCCGGCCGCAAGATCTACATTTCCGGCGTCGACGAGGCCGACGCGGTGCTGATCGCCGGACGCACCGCGGACGCCAAGACTGGCACGCTGCGGCCGGCCCTGTTCATCGTGCCCACGGACGCGCCCGGCTTCAGCTATCAGCCGGTCGACATGGACATCGTGATGCCGGAGAAGCAGTTCCTGCTGTTCCTCGACGACGTGCGGCTGCCCGCCGACGCGCTCGTGGGCGACGAGTCGGCGGCGCTCCAACAGCTCTTCGCCGGGCTCAACCCGGAGCGGATCACGGCAGCCGCGATGGCGATCGGCTCCGGGCGGTACGCGCTGGACCGGGCAATCCGCTACGCCAGCGAGAGGACGGTATGGAGCGTGCCGATCGGCGCGCATCAGGGGCTCGCGCACCCGCTCGCGCAGGTCAAGATCGAGCTGGAGCTAGCCAGGTTGATAAACAGTTCGGCCTCGGGGGATGCTGGCCAACGTCCGGACGACCCGCATCGCCCCGGTCAGCCGGGAGATGATCCTCAACTTCATAGCCCAGCACTCGCTGGGCCTGCCGAGGTCCTACTAACGGAGCACGCATGACCGACAGTCTCATCCAGTACTCAGTCGATCGCGGCGTCGCGAGGATCGCCCTCGACTCGCCGGGCAACCGCAACGCGCTGTCCGCCGCGCTCGTCGGTCAGCTCACCGATGCGCTGGCCACCGCGGCCGCGGACGACGCCGTGCGTGCGTTGGAGCTGACGCATACCGGAACGACGTTCTGTGCTGGCGCGGACCTGAGCGAGGCCAGCCGGGGCGGCATGACGAGCGGGGCGGGGCAGGTCATGACGCTGCTGCGATACATCGTCGCGCTACCCAAGCCGGTAGTGGGCAGCATCGACGGGCACGTGCGAGCCGGCGGCCTCGGCCTAGTCGGCGCCTGCGACATCGTGCTGGCCGGCCCGCAGTCGACGTTCGCGTTCACCGAGGTGCGGCTTGGCCTCGCGCCAGCCATGATCTCGCTCACCACGCTGCCGCGGATGGATGCGCGGGCAGCCAGCCGGTACTACCTGACCGGAGAGACGTTCGACGCCGCCACGGCGGCCGAGATCGGCCTCATCACCGAGGCGGTGGCGGACATCGACGCGGGAACCCTGGCGGTGCTCGACGCGCTCCGCGCCGGGTCGCCGCAGGGGCTGCGGGAGACCAAGCTGGTGCTGACCCAGGCCGTGCAGGCCGGGTTCGAAGCGCGGGCCGCCGTCCTCGCTGAGCTGTCTGCC
Source organism: Streptosporangiaceae bacterium (assembly GCA_050698875.1). Classification (GTDB taxonomy): domain Bacteria; phylum Actinomycetota; class Actinomycetes; order Streptosporangiales; family Streptosporangiaceae; genus JAJYUU01. The sequence goes on from JBOHCP010000248.1 coordinate 3,787, forward strand.
CGGCTGTTCGGCTCTGCCGAAGCCGCCGAGGGGATGGCCGCCTTCCGGGAGAAGAGACGGCCCGCCTGGGCCGCCGAGTAATGCAGGACGACGGCGACCGATGAGGATTGCGCGACCGGGCTCGGCGGCGCGCGAGCCGCAGCAGGACCGCGGCTGGGCGACTCGCACGCCGCTGCTGGAGTCCGCGATCAGCTGCCTGGCCGAGCTCGGCTGGAGCGGCGCGACCGTCTCGGTGATCGCGCAGCGCGCCGGGGTGTCCCGCGGCGCGACCCAGCACTACTTCCCGACCAGGGAAGCCCCGTTCACCGCGGCGCTCGAGCATATGGCCGAGGTGCGAAGCGAAGGGCGGAAATCCTGGGCGAAGCGGCCCGGCTTCCGGCGGGCGGCTCGCACCGGACTGCCGACGTGGTCGGCCTGCTCGTCCTGTTCTACACCGGCCCGCTGTTCCGTGCCGCGCTGCAGATCTAGGCCGCCGCCTCGGCCAGTGAGCTGCTGCGGGGTCTCGTGCTGCCGCTCGAGGCCCGGCTCGGCCGGGAGGCACACGAGGCGGCCGTCGAGCTGCTCGACGCGGACGAGTCTGTGCCGGGCGTGCACGAGGCGGTGTAGGCGACCCTCGACCTGGCCCGCGGACTCGGTCTCGCCGGCACGCTGGCAGACGACACGCGCCGGCGGGAGCGCATCATCAGGCAGTGGGCTTCGACCCGGGCTGGCGCCTGCTGATCCCCATCTCGCCGACTGGATGAGTGGCTGACCGTCACAAACTGGCTGGCGAGCGAGCCTGAGCCCCAGTGCAACCAGCATCCAGCCGGTCAGTTCGCGCAGGGACCGGAGCGGCCTGCAACCGCGACCAGGCCCTTGGGCATGCCGCCCGCCGTCTCGATCTGCTCCGCCCTGTCTGCTCGGCGAGCGTGCAGAGTAGCTGATGGCTGATCACTGGCGGGGTCAGCCCGCGGCGTGCGCGGTGAGGTACGCGCCGAGATTGCCGAGGATTTCCTGCCACCCGCCATCGCGGGCCTCGGGTGAGTCGATGCCGTCGAGGAAGGCGCCCTGCTCGGTGTAGGTCAGCCGGGCGCCGTCGCGGTGCGGCACAATCTCGACGGTCGCGAGCGATACCGGCATCCGGGCCTTGCCCGCATACATCTCGTAGCTGTAGACGATGCGATGATCCGGGACGATGTCGTAGATCAGCGCCTCGCACCGATACGTCGAGCCATCGGGAGCGAGGCTCCGGAACCGCTCGTAGCCGGCGGCCCGGAAGTCGAGTTCGTAGGCCGTGCCGTCGGATGTGAAGTCGGGATCGTCCATCCAGATCTGTCTCGCCTCGCCGTCGGCCCAGGCGGAGAACACCCGGCGCGGCTCGGCCGGGTAGCAGCGCTCGATGGCGAGCGTGGCGTGGCGGACAGATCGCTCGGTCATTGCCGCTCCTGTTGCTTGGTACTGCGGGTCAGCGCCAGGTGGGGCCGGTGGTAGCTGGCCGGCCGGATAATCGCCGAGGCGATCCAGGCACCGCTCGCGCACGCCGCAGCGCTCGGAGATCCAGTCCTCAATGCTGCGCACGGGTGCCCAGAACCGGAAGGGCGGGCTCCAGGTCAGCCACTTGGTTAAGCATGCACTTGAGTGTCTACGGCATGACGTTTCAGTCAAGTGATTGCTTAACTTTTGCTCTTTTCCCGCCGGTCGGTGCCCAGAGGCGCGGCGTGGTTCCGGGCCAGGATGACCGGTTTGGCCGATACTGGCAGCCGGACCGGCAACCCACGGAAGCGGACACAGGTGCGCAGCAGACGGTACGACGAGGACGTGCTGGTTCCTCCGCCGCGCAAACTCGCCGCGCTGACCCGCGTCGTCGCCGAGCCCGGCCTTGTCATCGAGGACAGCGCTGGCGAGTTCTGCGGCGTGATTGTCGGCTGCGAGAAGGACGCGGTCACGCTGGAGGACCGGCACGGCAAGCGCCGGGTGTTCCCGCTGACGTCGACGTTCCTGCTCGATGGTCGCCGGGTGGCACTGGTCCGGCCGGTGCACGGTCAGCGGCCGGGACCGGCTCGCACTGCGTCCGGCTCGATCGCCCCGCCAGCGAGCCGGGCCAGGGTGGCCCGGGCCAGCCGCATCTACGTTGAAGGTCAGCACGACGCCGAACTGGTGGAGAAGGTGTGGGGCGACGACCTGCGCGACGTGGGCGTGGTGGTGGAGCCACTGCACGGCATCGATGACCTGCCCGAGATCGTGGCCGAGTTCGCCCCGGAGCCCGGCCGTCGCCTCGGCGTGCTCGTCGATCACCTCATCGACGGCTCCAAGGAGAGCAAGATCGCCGCCAGGGTGACGTGCGAGCACGTCCTGGTCGTCGGGCACCCGTATGTGGACATCTGGGCAGCCGTGAAACCGGCCAGCCTGGGCATCCCGCGCTGGCCTGAGGTGCCGAAGCACGTGCCCTGGAAGCAGGGCGTGCTCGCAGCCCTGGGCTGGCCCCCCGACCCGGCCCTGGGCTGGCGCCGAATCCTCGGCCGGGTGCGTTCGTACGCTGACCTGGAGCCGGCCTTCCTCGGCAGGGTCGAGGAGCTCATCGACTTCGTGACCGCGGCGGGCAGCCGCTGACCGACCCGCTGTCCTACCGTGATCTGACGGACGCCTCCTGCTGGGCGCGCACGGGGGAGCGCTGCCTGGCCACCAGTACGGACAGCACGACCAGCAGCGGCCACATCGACTGGTCCGCGGTGACCGTGCGCTCGGCGAGGCCTAGCTCCGGTCCGTGGAACAGCTCGATGGTGAACCACGCCACCACGGCGAGCGTCACGCCGGTCATCGCGACTGCCGCGGCGGGGCGCAACCCGAAGGGTGCGCCCGGTTCGCGACGGATCGCCGCAACCGGCCAGATTGTCATAACCACGACGCCGACGACGGAGAACGCCTCATGGGCCAGCGACCCGCCGAATCGCGGCTCCGGGTTCACGGCGATGAGAATGCTGGCGATGCCGCCGATGACCAGCAGGGCGCGGCCGGGCTCGGCGGCCGGGCGCAGCGCGATCCCCGTTGTTGCGTGGCAGACTCCGACGCCGAGCAGGGTGAGCGCGATTACCCATCGGTAGGGCATGCCGACGGCACCGAGCGCGCTGATCGATCGCTCAACCGCGTTGAACGGCACCGGCTGCAGGTCTGCCGCCGCGGTCCAGCCGGCGATGAGGATGACGGGCGCGAGCAGCGAGGAGGTAACTCCCCACCAGGGCACGGTTCCGGTCCGAGCTGGAGGGGAAGCCAGTCTTCGCGTGCTGCGCACAATTCCACCGTAGAACGTGCCGCAACCGGATATCAGAGGCGGCTATCCGGGTTCGCCCGTGGAGTACCGCTGACCTGCCCCGCAGTGACCGAAGCCGCTCGGCCGGGCATGATCGAGGCATGACCGTTATCAAGATCAACGCAATCACCGTGCCCCCCGACGGCGGGGACGAGCTGGCCCGCCGGTTCGCCGCCCGGGCTGGCGCCGTGGACGACCAGGAAGGCTTCGAGGGTTTCGAACTGCTGCAGCCCACGGACGGGCGGACGACGTGGCTGGTCGTGACGCGGTGGCGCGACGAGGCGTCATTCGACGCATGGCGTACGGGGCCCGCGTTCGCCCGCGGCCACGGCGGAGGCGGCGGCCACGGCGGCGGCGGCGGCGGCCACGGCCACGGCCACGGCCACGGGGAGGGCCACGGCCACGGGGAGGGCCACGGC
>JBOHCP010000249.1:0-7452 GCA_050698875.1 Streptosporangiaceae bacterium
ACCGGCGCGCAGACTGCCGCGGGTCGTGTCCGGGTTAACCAGCCAGCCCTGGCGCCGCGGTGTAGCGTTCGCGGCCGGGGACGGCAGCCAGGCCACCGCCGCGTCTCGCTAAGCTTGGACCACGCGATGCCCTGGCAGTCAGCGAGGTCAGCTCACTGCTGACGGCTATCCCCCGCCGGGGCCCCGAGGGGAGCTGGCCTGCCGTGCGGAGCGCAGTGACGCAGGAAACCGGTGTGCGCGAAACCGGTGAGCGAGATACAGCCGGGCGGGAATCAGTCATGCGGGTCACCGAGGAACGTGCGCCGCTGAAGGTGGCGCTGCTCGGCTGCGGCAACGTCGGGTCGCAGGTTTTCCGGCTGCTCACCGAGCAGTCGGCGGACCTGAGGGCGCGGGCGGGCGCGCCGCTGGAGATCGTCGGCATCGCCGTGCGCGACCCGGCCCTGCCGCGCGCGGTGCCGGTCCCCGCGGACCTGCTGACGACGGACGGCCTTGCGCTGGTCACCCGCCCCGACGTGGACATCGTCATCGAGCTCATCGGGGGCATCGAGCCCGCCAGGACGCTGATGCTAGCGGCCCTCGGCGCCGGTAAGTCGGTGGTGACAGCGAACAAGACGCTCGTGGCCGTCGACCGGGCCATGCTGCACAGGACCGCCAGCCTGGCGGGCGCGGACTTGTACTACGAGGCAGCGGTGGCGGGCGCGATTCCGCTGCTCAGGCCGCTGCGCGAGTCGCTGGCCGGCGACGAGGTCAGGCGGGTGCTCGGGATCGTGAACGGCACCACGAACTTCATCCTCGACCGGATGGACACCTCGGGCGCGGACTTCAGCGCCGCGCTCGCCGAGGCGCAGGCTCTCGGCTACGCGGAAGCCGACCCGACCGCCGACGTGGCCGGCTTCGACGCTGCCGCCAAGGCGGCGATTCTCGCCAGCATCGCGTTCCACACCGAGGTGACCGCCGACGACGTGTATCGCGAGGGCATCCTGTCGGTGACGAGCGCCGACATAGCCAGTGCCAGGTCCCTGGGCTGCGTTGTCAAGCTGCTGGCTATCTGCGAGCGCGTCGGCGGCGGCATCTCGGCGCGGGTGCACCCGGCAATGATCCCGCGCACCCATCCGCTCGCGGCGGTCCGCGAGGCCTACAACGCGGTGTTCGTCGAGGCGGAGTCGGCGGGTCGGCTGATGTTCTACGGCGCCGGGGCCGGCGGGCAGCCGACGGCGAGCGCGGTGCTCGGTGACACCGTGGCGGTCGCCAGGAACCTGCTCGCCGGGCTGCGCGGGCCCGACTCCTCCAGCTACGCGCAGCTGCCGCTGATCCCGATCGGCGACGCCCGCACCAGCTACTACGTGCAGCTCGACGTCCTCGACCGACCCGGCGTGCTCGCACCGGTGGCGGACGCGTTCGCCCAGCAGGGCGTGTCCATCAAGGCGGTCAGGCAGGAGGGCCGCGGCGAGGACGCCAACCTCATCATCATGACGCACGCCGCCAGGGAGGCGGCGCTGGCCAAGACGGTCGCCGCCCTCGGCGCCATGGAGGCCGTGCGGAACGTCGACAGCGTCATGCGGGTCGAAGGTCTGGAGGGTGAGTGACGGCCAGACCGCCCGCCCGTCTCCTGCCGCCCCGCCAGGCCCCCGCGGACCCGTGAGCGCGGCGATGACCGGGCCGTCGCCGTGGCGCGGTGTCATCGCCGAGTACCGGGCCCGGCTGCCGGTGCCCGCGGGCCTCCGGGTGGTGTCGCTCGGCGAGGGCGGCACGCCGCTGCTGCCAGCCCCGGTGCTGTCGGAGCAGACCGGCTGCTCGGTTTATCTCAAGGTCGAGGGCGGCAATCCCACCGGGTCGTTCAAGGACCGCGGAATGACGGTAGCGGTCACGCTCGCCGCCGAGCGGGGGGCGCAGACGGTGATCTGCGCGTCTACTGGCAACACCTCCGCGAGCGCCGCGGCATACGCGGCGAGGGCCGGGCTCGGCTGCGCGGTGCTGGTGCCGAGGGGCAGCATCGCGCTCGGCAAGCTGGCGCAGGCGCTCGCGCACGGCGCGCAGCTGCTCCAGGTCGACGGCAACTTCGATGACTGCCTGGAGCTCGTCCGCAAGCTGGCCGCCGACTACCCGGTGGCGCTGGTCAACTCGATCAACCGGGAACGGCTGCACGGGCAGAAGACCGCCGCGTTCGAGATCGTCGACGCCCTCGGTGACGCGCCGGACGTGCACTGCCTGCCGGTCGGGAACGCGGGCAACATCGCCGCCTACTGGCTCGGGTACACCGAGTACCTGGCCGACGGCCGGGCAGCGAAGACGCCACGGCTGCTCGGATACCAGGCAGCGGGCGCCGCGCCGCTTGTCACCGGTCGGCCCGTGCTCAGCCCGGTCACCGTGGCCACCGCGATCAGGATCGGCAACCCGGCGTCCTGGCGCCTGGCCGAGGACGCGAGGGACTCCTCAGGCGGCCTGATCGAGTCGGTGACCGACGAGCAGATCCTCGCCGCATACCACCTGCTGGCGCAGCGGGAGGGCGTGTTCGGCGAGCCGGCTGCTGCCGCGGGCGTGGCCGGCCTGCTGCAGGCCCGCGCGAACGGCCAGGTGGCGCCCGGCTCGGTCGTGGTGTGCACGATCACCGGCCACGGCCTGAAGGACCCCGACGCCGCGGTGGGCGGCGCCCGGCCGCCGGTGACGATCGGCATCGACATCGAGGCCGCAGCGAAGGCACTGAACCTGCGATGACGAGCTGGCCCGGTCAGCCTGTCACCGTCGTCGCGCCCGCGACCAGCGCCAACCTCGGGCCAGGCTTCGACTCTCTCGGCCTGGCGCTCAGCCTGCACGACACCGTCCAGGCGCGGGTGACCGAGTCGGGCACCAACGTGCGGGTGACCGGCGTCGGCGCCGGTCACCGCTGGCGCCCGGAGCGCCACCTGGTCATCCGCGCGATGCGCGCCGGGTTCGCGGCGACCGGAGGTCAGCCGTCTGGCATCGCGATTAGCTGCCGGAACGACGTGCCGCAGGGCTTCGGCCTCGGCTCGTCGGCAGCGGCCATCGTGACAGGGCTGCTGGCGGCCAGGGCACTGGCGGCCGCCCGGGAAGCCGCGTCCGACCCCGCGGAGGTACTGCCTGACGCCGACGTGCTGCGGCTGGCGTGCGAGATCGAGGGCCATCCCGACAACGTCGCGGCGTGCCTGGCAGGCGGGCTGACCATCGCCTTCGACACCGCGGCCGGGCTCGGCGTGGCCCGGCTGACGCCGCTAGCCGATCTCGCCCCTGTACTGTGCGTGCCCGCCATGCCGGTCGCGACGACGACGGCACGCCAGGCGCTGCCGGATCAGGTACCGCACGCCGACGCCGCGGCCAACTCAGCGCGCGCGGCGCTGCTCATCGCCGCGCTCACCAGCCGGCCCGACCTCCTGCTGCCCGGCACCGAGGACTTCCTGCATCAGCGGTATCGCGCCCCGACCATGCCCCGCACCGCGACGCTGGTGGCCGCGCTGCGCGAGGCGGGCATCCCGGCGGTCGTGTCCGGCTCCGGGCCGTCGGTACTGGCCCTGACGGTGGGCGGCCGGGCGGATGCAGCCGGGGTGGCGCGGATCACGGCGCGGGCCGGCGCACCCTGGCGGGTGCTGCCGCTGCGGGTCGATGCCGAGGGCGCCCGCCTCGTCAGCAGCTGACCGTACGGAGCACCGCAACGCCGGGCGCGGCACGCGCCGGGATCGGTCATGTCATGCCGAGATCCGGACAGCCAGCGGCCGGCTCGATACCCCCCCTGGTCTGCCGTCGCTAGCCTGATGGCAACGGTGTCGGCGCGGATCCGGAAGGGGCCCTGCGTGCAACCAGGCGAGCAGACTCAGGCTGCGGCCACGACGCAGCCCGTTCCGCTCCCGGTGATCGCGCGGGAGTGGGCGCGGATCGGGATCACCGGCTTCGGCGGCCCGCCCGCGCACATCGCGCTGCTGCGGCGGCTCTGCGTGCAGCGGAACGCCTGGATCTCGGCGGCCGAGTTCGAGGATGGCATCGCCGCCACGTCCCTGCTGCCCGGGCCGGCCTCGACACAGCTGGCGATCTTCTGCGGCTGGCGGCTGGCCGGTCCGCTCGGCGCGGTCGTCGCCGGCGTCTGCTTCATCGCGCCGGGCCTGGTCATCATCCTGGGCCTGTCCGCGCTGTTCCTGCAGCACGCGCCGCCTGCCTGGGTGACGGGTGCGGCGGACGGGGCTGGGGCGTCGGTGCCGGCGATCGCGGTCGCGGCGGCTGGCGGACTCATGCCCGCGAGCTGGCGCCGGCCGGGCCGGGCGGTGCGGGCCCGGGCACGCTGGATCATTTACCTGCTGGCCGGCGCCGTCGCGGCGAACCTGGCCGGCGAGTTCCTGGTCGTGGTCCTGCTCGCGTGCGGGCTGCTCGAGTGGCTGGTCAGCCGGCCGCGACGCGCCGAGGGCCGGGCGGCGGACGCTGCGCGGCCGGCCGATGACCGCCGGACGAAGGGACCGGCCGCCATGCTGGCGCCATTTGCGGCGAAGGCGGTCGCCGTGGGCGGACTGGGCTCGCTGGCGTGGGTTGCGGTCAAGGTCGGCGCGCTCTCCTTCGGCGGCGGCTTCGTCATCATCCCGCTCATGCAGCACGACGCCGTGCACACCTATCACTGGATGACCACGGCGCAGTTCCTCGGCGCCGTCGCGCTCGGCCAGGTGACGCCCGGCCCGGTGGTGCTGACCGTAGGCGTGGTCGGCTACGCCGCCGCCGGGGTGGCCGGCTGCCTGCTCGCCGTGCTCGTCGCGTTCACGCCGTCGTTCGCGTTCGTCATGGCCGGCGGCCGCCACTTCGACGCGTTCCGGCGCACTCGGGGAGCCCAGACGTTCCTGGGCGGCGCCGGCCCCGCCGCCATCGGCGCCATCGCCGGGGCGGCGATCACGCTCGGGCTCGGACTGACTCAGGTATGGCAGGTCGCGGTGCTGGTGCTGGCGGCAGGCTGGCTGCTGGCGCTCCGGCGCGGGGTGGTCCCCGCGATCCTCGGCGCCGCCGCTATCGGCGTCGTCGTGGCGCTGGCCGGCGGTCTCAGCTAGCCGGTGCCGGCAGGCGGCGCACGACGTCGGCGCGCAGCGCCGCGATATCCGTGCCCGCCCGGGTGAGTACCGTGAGCGCGCCGTTGCGCTCCTGGTCCAGGATGCCGAGCAGCAGGTGACCAGATGAGATCTCCCGGTGGTGGCCCTGGTGCGCGTGGCGGACGGCACCGACCAGCGCCTGCTTGGCGTCCGGGGATAGCGGCAGCCGCCACCGGCCGGGCACCCTGGCCCGGTCCAGCGCGCCCGGCCCGAAGGCCGCATCGGCCGCCCGGCGCACCGCAGCCAGGTCGATTCCGAGCGTCGACAGCGCGGCCGCGTCCAGGTCGGGCGGGCCCTCATGGTCGCCCCGGGGCAGCCGTCCCCGCAGTGCTCCGGCGTCCAGGCCGGCCGCGGTCAGCGCGTCCGCGGCCGGGCCGGGCTCACGCAGCAGCCCGAGCAGGACGTGCTCGCTGCGGATCTGGTCCTGCCCGGCCTGAGCCGCCTCCTGGCGCGCGTCGTCGACGGCCTGGCGGGCCGACTGCGCTAATTGCTCAAACATCGACGCCTCCCGTGCCCCCCGGGCCCAGCCGGCGCGTGCCCCCGCTAGTCGCGGCCAGCCGACCGCTGTATTTCTTGTGCACCGCCTGCTTGCTGACGCCGAGGAAAACGGCGATCTCCTGCCAGGACCAGCCATGCCCACGCGCGTTCTGCACTTGCAGCGCCTCGAGTCGCTCGGCAAGCTCGCGCAGCGCCCGCGCGGCGCGCAGCCCTGCTGCCGGGTCCTGCCCGCTCGCCGCCTCGGCCAGGGCGACTTCGTTCGTCATAATGTCAATGTATGTTGACGCCCTGCTCGTGTCAACATACATTGACGGCGGGCTGGCCACCACGGCCACGCGACCCCAGACGGCTGTTGCCGACTCGCGCACCGGGGGCGCCTCGGCGGCGGCCGATCGGTGACGACGCTCTGCATGTCTGGGCACGCTACCGTCCTAGTGATTGACAATCAGCAGCTCGCCGCTCTGCAAGACGGTACCTGGACGTGCCCGATTCTCGATCCGCCGGTCACGATGCCGCTGGAGCCGGCCGAGGCTGCCGCCGTGCCATCGTGGACGGGTCGCGGACCGGCACGCCGCGGCGTGGCCGTGGCTGGCCGCCACGCTGACGGAGGACGCGCTGCACGAGCTGCTGCCGGAAACCGCGAAGCTGCCGGTGACTCGCTACGTGCTGCCGAACCTGCACGCGGTCAACTTCGTGATCGAGGGCATCCTCGGCCAGGGCGCCGCCGCTGCCGCGCGGTTCGACCCGCAGGCAAAGGCGCTCGGCGAGTCGCTGCGGTCCCGGTACGTCGACGTGCCGGAGAGCCTGCTGGCGGGCGGCCCGGGGTCGCCGCCGTGAGCAGCACAGTGACCGCGCTGCGCTCCGGGCTCGACCCGCGCTCGGCGGGCTACCAGGCGAACCGCGGCGCCACGCTCGCCAGGCTCGCCGAGATCGACTCCGAGCACGCGAAGGCGATCGCCGGCGGCGGGTCGAGGTACACCGACCGGCACCTGGCCAGGGGCAAGCTGCTCGCCCGCGAGCGGATTGAGTTGCTGCTCGACCCGGATACCCCGTTCCTGGAACTATCAGCGCTGGCAGCCTGGGGGACAGGCTTCGCGGTCGGCGCCAGCGTGGTCACCGGCATCGGCGTCGTTGAGGGAACCGAGTGCCTGATCTCGGCCAGCGACCCGACGGTGCGCGGCGGCACCAGCAATCCGTGGACCGTGCGCAAGACTTTCCGCGCGCACGACATCGCGCTGGCGAACCGGCTGCCGGTGATCTCGCTGGTCGAGTCCGGCGGCGCCGACCTGCCGACGCAGAAGGAGATCTTCATCCCCGGCGGGCGCACGTTCAGGGACCTGACCCGGCTGTCGGCGGCCGGCATCCCGACGATCGCGATCGTGTTCGGCAGCTCCACGGCCGGTGGCGCGTACCTGCCCGGCATGTCCGACCACGTGGTGGTGATCCGCGAGCGATCCAAGGTGTTCCTCGGCGGGCCGCCGCTGGTCAAGATGGCCACCGGTGAGGAGTCCGACGACGAGTCGCTCGGGGGCCCGAGATGCACGCGAACAAGTCCGGGCTGGCCGACTACCTAGCGGCAGACGAGGCAGACGCGATGCGCCTCGGTCGCCGGATCGTGGCACGGCTGAACTGGCGCAAGCTCGGTCCGGTGCCGGCCGGCCCGGGGGAGCGGCCGCTGTTCGACGCCGAGGAGCTGGCCGGGATCGTGCCGACCGACCTGCGGGTGCCGTTGGACCCGCGGGAGGTGATCGCGCGAGTGGCCGACGGCTCGGACTTCGACGAGTTCAAGCCGTCCTACGGCTCGAGCCTGGTGGCAGGGTGGGCGCGCGTGCACGGCTATCCGGTGGGCATCCTGGCGAACGCGCAAGGCATCCTGTTC
>JBOHCP010000250.1:0-7440 GCA_050698875.1 Streptosporangiaceae bacterium
GTGGCCGCCATGCCGTCAGGCGCCGGGATGCTCAGTCACAGATACCGGAAGGCAGCCCCGGCATTCCTGCAGTTCGCGCAGGTCAGGCATGCCGTTGACGCGGTTCTCGTGCGCGACTACCTGGACTGAGTCGGCAGAGCAGACGTCGGGCAGTAAAGCGCCCCCTGGCAGGCCTGGGCCGGCCAGGGGGCGATGGCTGCAGAAAGTCAGGAAGAGGCGTGGTCGCCGGGCTTGGTCAGCAGCCTGCCGGTCTCGTCCTGGATCTCGACGGCAATCTTCGCCAGTGCCTCGGCATGCTTGCGGTTGTGGTGGGCGCAGAACAGCAGCTCGCCCGATCCGGGCAGCAGCACGCGTACGTACGCAGGAGCCCCGCAACGGTCACACAAGTCAAGGGCGCTCAGCGGCCTCGTAGGGGCTATCGCTCCGGTCATAGGGCGCCTCCTCGCCTCTCGGGACGGTGCCGGCAGGCTCCGGTGTTCAAAGCCCGGCGCTGACGGGTCGGGGGTCCAGGGGTCGCCCCCCAGGCCTGCCCGTCTGGTCCGGGATTAACCCGGGCCTGTACCGCGCCGGCGACAGTCCGTCCAGCTTGTGATCTCTACGCATCACAACACCCGGGCCGGTCGCTTGTCATCCCCCCGGGGGCCTGAGTATGCCGAAGGCGAACATCCGGTATGCCAGGCCCAGCGCTAGCCGCGTTGTTCATCCTGGTACAAGACGTTTTATTAATCATGGCGTTATATGTCGCTCGGCGTGGTGGCGCGAAGCTCGGCCTGATCGCGGCTACCCTGCCTTCAGGCCCTCATCCGGAGGCTGCGGCCAGGCGGCCAGAAGGTTTGGCCAGCCGGGCGCGCGGTACCTGGATGCCAGCGTGGCGGGCGTCCAGGCGCGCCACGCTGGCACGATGCCGCCGGGCGGGCTGCCGCGACATAGGTCCTGCCCAGGGAGCCGTTGTGACCGCCCTCAGCACAGAACCCGCCCGCAGGGTGCCCGCCAACGGCGGACGAGCCGGACGCGCGCCTGCGGGCCGTCCGTCCGGCTCTGGGAGCGTGGCCGGCTCGGGCAGTGCTTCCGGGTCGGGACATGCGCCGGCCGCGGACGGCTACACGGCACGTCACCTCACCGTCCTGGAAGGCCTCGACGCAGTCCGCAAGCGTCCCGGCATGTATGTCGGCTCGACGGACGGCCGCGGCCTGGCCCAGTGCCTGGGCGAGATCTTCGACAACGCCGTCGACGAGGCACTCGCCGACGCCTGTACCAGGATCGACGTCATCCTGCACGCTGACGGCTCGGCCGAGGTGCGCGACAACGGCCGGGGCATCCCGGTGGACAACGAGCCCAGGACCGGCCTGCCCGGCGTGGAGCTGATCATGACCAGGCTGCACGCGGGCGGCAAGTTCGGCGGCGGCTCGTATACCGCGTCCGGCGGCCTGCACGGGGTCGGGGCGTCGGTGGTGAACGCGCTGTCGGCACGCCTGGACGTGTGGGTCGAGAAGGCCGGCTACGAGTGGGCGATGAGCTTCCGGCGCGGCGTGCCCGGCCGCTTCAGCGGGGATGGCCAGGACGCGGCGTTCACGCCAGGATCCGGCCTGACCAAGGGCCGCAAGGTCGCCAGGGCGGCGAGCGGCACCATCATCCGGTTCTGGCCGGACCGGCAGATATTTGTGCCGGGTGCCGACTGGCAATTCTCCTGGCTGGCTCAGCTAGCCAGGCAGGCGGCCTACCTCGTGCCCGGGCTCAGCATCAAGGTGACGGACGAGCGTCCCCCGCGGGCAGGCGGGGACGAGGCGGCGAGTGAGGACGCGGTCTCGGTGGAGCACGGCCCGGCGGGCCGGTCCGCGGAGTTCCGGTTCGCCGGCGGGATCAGCGAGTTCTGCGCGCACCTCTCGACGGGTCAGCCAGTCACCGACGTGCTGCGGATCAGCGGGAGCGGCCAGTTCACCGAGACCGTGCCGGTGCTCGACGACGCTGGCCACCTGACGCCGACGGATGTCGAGCGCCAGCTCGACGTGGACGTGGCGCTGCGCTGGGACACCGGGTATGACACGACGGTTTTGTCGTTCGTCAACGTCATCCCCACCGGGAAGGGCGGCACCCACGTCACCGGTTTCGAGCGCGCACTGGTCCGGACGCTGAATGACCAGCTGAAGTCTGCCAGGCTGCTGAAGGCCGGCGAGGACCCGGTCGTCAAGGAGGACGTGCTCGAGGGCCTGACCGCGGTCATCTCCGTCCGGCTGCCCGAGCCGCAGTTCGAGGGCCAGACCAAGGAGGTGCTTGGCACGCCGGCCGCCTCGAAGATCGTCAGCCAGATCCTGGCCGCCGAGCTGGGCAACTTCCTGGAGGGCCGGGTCCGGGGGAGCAAGGCGCAGGCACGGGCGGTGCTGGACAAGGTCATCTCCGCGGCGAAAACCCGCATCGCGGCCCGCGAGCACCGGGAGAATCAGCGCCGAAAGTCGGCGCTGGCAACGTCGGCGCTGCCGGCCAAGCTGGTCGACTGCCGATCGGCAGACGACCGGAGCGAGCTGTTCATCGTAGAGGGCGATTCGGCGCTCGGCACGGCGAAGAATGCCAGGGACTCCGAGTTCCAGGCGCTGCTGCCGATCCGCGGCAAGATCCTCAACGTGCAGAAGGCATCGCTGTCCGACATGCTCAAGAACGCGGAGTGCGCGGCGATCATCCAGGTGCTCGGTGGCGGCTCGGGGAACGCGTTCGACCTCGACTCGGCCCGCTACCAGCGGGTGATCTTCATGGCCGACGCCGACGTGGACGGCGCGCACATCCGCACCCTCCTGCTGACGCTCTTCTACCGGTACATGCGGCCGATGGTGGAGGCGGGCCGGGTATTCTCCGCGGTTCCGCCGCTGCACCGGATCGAGCTGACCAGCCCGCGCAAGGGGCAGGCGAAGTACGTCTACACCTACAGCGACGCCGAGCTGAGCCGCACGCTGCTGGAGCTCGAGCGGAAGGGTCAGCGCGTCAAGGAGCCTCAGCGGTACAAGGGCCTGGGTGAGATGGACGCCCACCAGCTCGCCGAGACCACGATGGACCCGCGGCGGCGAGTGCTGCGCCGAATCAGGATCGAGGACGCCCACGCCGCAGAAGCCATCTTCGATCTGCTCATGGGCACGGAGGTCGGGCCGCGGCGCGATTTCATCACGACCGGTGCCACCGAGCTCGACCCGTCCCGCATCGACACCTGAGCTGCTCGCCGCCCTGACAACGGCGCCGCCGTGACCGTGGTGCGCCCACGCGACGCCGTTGTCAGGATGCGCTACGAAGAGCTCGCGCCGCCCGGTGCGGGTGCGCTGCCGCTCATGTGCGGGTAGGGGCGCGTGCTCGCCGGCGCCGGGGCCGGCGACGAGCTGGGCCCGACGACGGGCTGGCCGAAGCAGACGACGAGGTTGTGCGGGCCATCGTCGTCCCGGCCGCGGCGGCGCCTCCGGTAGCTGCGAGCGCCACGCCAGTCGCGCCCGCGCCGACCCCGGCGGCCACGATGCCCGTGATGATGAGCCGCCTGGCTCGGCCGCCAATCCTGGAAGCCATCTGGTTCCTCCCTTCTCGAGGTTGCCGCGTGGCGCGGTCGGCTCGTCCGGCCACCAGCCTGGGCAGCCGGACTGCCCGCAACCGGAGGCCGCGCTCTCAGCGCACTTCGACTTGCCAGCCAGCGGCGCGGGTAGCGGTCGCGCCGGACCGGCTCGCCGCCTGGATGTGGCAGTCCGCAGACCGAAAGCGGTAGCCCCGGACTGCTGGCGGTGCCTAGCATCGGCACAAGGAAGCAGGGACGTTGCCGATGGGTTCGCGCAGTCAGCGCACGGGGTCGAGCGGCGGGCCACCGATGGTGAGCCATCGGCAGGCACAGCAGGCGCGCGAGGAACTCGCCGCCGGGGGCCTGTCTCATCAGGACCAGCGCAGGTTGCGCGCGGTGCTCCGGTCGCGGGCGGCAGCCGCGCAGAAGCGCCGCGGTCGGCTGCGGCACCTGACCATCGCGGCGGCCGGCGCCATCGTGGCGATGGCGATCGCTACGCTGTCGTTCGGGCTCGGCCCGGCCATCGACGCGGCGGGCGGCGGCGGCATGACCGGCAGCTTCGTGGTGAGTCACCAGGTTTGCTCGTCGAAGACCGGCTGTCAGTGGGTGGGGACGTTCCAGGGCGCCGACGGCGACGCGATCAGCGGACTGGCCTACGGCGGTCTCTTGCCGGCGGGTGAGGCTCCAGGGTCGATCATCGCGGCCCGCTATCCCGGCGGATCGGATGAGGTCTACGCGCTGCACGGGTCGCACACCTGGGTGTTTGACCTGCTCATCACGCTCGTGATTGGCGCGGCTGCTGGTGCCGCGCTGTGGATCAGTCCGCTCGGCGAGGGTGGCCGCAATCCGGAGGGCGTGTCGGCGCGGGCGTAACGACGCGCCATCGAGCGTGGGATAACGCCACATCTGATCTCGCTGTTCTTTGACGGGCACCGGACGGGCGCAGGTCGTCTTCGAAAGTGCGCGCACGGCGATAGTGAGATCGTCGCACCCGCCGAGTCCAGCCTGCTCGGTCTCAGGCCAGGAAGGTGCTCCTCGACGCACTCCAGCTCGCCTGGCCGCGAACGCTGCTGCCCGGAATGCCAGTGCCGAGCGAGTGCTCGGATAGTACGGCCGCCAGCTTGAAGACGCCGACTGCGCGAGTAGGGCGGCACCACCCAGCGTGGCGCCGAGGTGGCCACAGAGGACGACCTACCATGGGCAGAGCCGCCGCCGGGCTGGCCGGACGGCGACGCAGCCACCTGGGAGACTGTCAGTGCGACGCCGCATCGCCGACCGAGGCATCCCCCGACGGGGATCAAGAATACCCAGGTGCGGCTTCGTGCCCTCCTTGGCCGGAAATGGCAAGGCACAGTCGTGCGCCGATCTACCTCAGCTATTGCCGTCACGGAGGCGCCGGCGTAGATTTCTGGCTAGCCGGCAGGGGTGAGTGCTTATGCACACTCGAAAGGACGAGTTTCGTGACTCCGGCTGAGCGGGAAGCTCGGTGGACGCTCGGGGTCTGGTTTGCTCTCAAGGCTGACAGCAACGCCCGGGCTGACACTGCCCTCCGCGGTGCGCTAGCCCGACTGGATCCGCAGCTGCCGCTGCGCGCCGAGCCGGTCCTTCATCCCCGCGACCGCCGCCGTTCTGACCACGTCTGGGTGGCTGAGACGGAGCCCGACCTGTCGTTCTTCGAGCAGATCGACCCTGATGATGCCAAGACACGTTGCGCGACGGTACAGGGCCATTTTCCTGTGGGCACGATGTGGGATGTTCCGGTTAACAACGCCCATTACGCAAGGCGGGAATGGCCCACAGAGATCTTTTCCAGGCGTCCGGGGATAGATGACGTACTCCTGCACCCGGCCGTGCTGGGCGTGAAAATCTTCTGCGACGAGAAGACAACCACGTAGCGAACCATCTCAAGCCGGGCGAAAGGAAGACCAATGCGATTAAGAAGGATTCTCGTACTGTTCGGCGCGGTTGGTGCGACTGCTCTATTATCCCCGGCAGCATATGCTGGTACTACGTCGTCGCAAGTGGCTGCTTCGGCTGGTTCCGTTAGTTCTGCTAATCCTGATGTGGTTATAGCAAGCGCTAACGTCGACGTCAAAGTCGGGTATTACAACGGAAAATACAGCGGTGAATTCAAAGGTACTCTAGTTTATCAGGCGTACTATGTTGGAAAGAACTACGAATACTTCTTCGACGTTCAGGGAACTCTGTATGCCCGCAATGGTGCTGACGTGCGCCTGCACGGGAACTTTACTCCTTACCCTCAGTCGCCAAAGAGCTTGATAATCGGCGACACCACCGGGACCAAGAGTATCAACTACGAAGCTTCAAATTCTTATGGCATCACTAATATGTTCGTCGAGGTCTGCATCGCCAGCGGCCCGGTAGGTGGGTGCGCCGACAGTGTGCATCTAGCTGACTGAGCCAGCGTGGCAATATGACACGCGAGTTTACTTCCGCGCTGCGGCAAATCTGCGGTGTAAGTTTCAGCCTTCGCGCTGGGCCTGCGGCAAGGCCGCCATGCCGAACCTCCAGTCGCGATCGCGGACGAGTCGTCGGCTGCAGGAACGTGACCGGGTGACAGCCGCACCGCTCATCGCCGTTGGTACCCGGACGGTCATTTCGACATAGATGTCGGCTCGCCAAGTGGTCACAAGCCTCGCCGTCAGGGCTGGTTTTGCAGACGCCAGTCCTGGCGGCAGAAGATCCGCGCGACAGACCCGGATAAGCGCCAGTGCTGGGCCGGCGCGGCGCGCTGCCCCCGTGACCAGCCGGTTTACGGGCTCTTCGCAGTTGAGGGTGTAGAGGGGCTGGCGTGTCGATACCGGGATAAACGTCGAGGTCTTCCGAGGATGGGAGTTCCCACACTGCCCAGCCGGAAGACCTCGACATGCACGACGGTACCTTCTCGCATCCTGACCTGACCAAGTTCTGCCGCCTGGATGACCTCGGACTTGAGGTCATCGGGCAGCGGCTCGAACCCGGTTGCGCGGTGCTGGCCTGCCGGGTCGCTGAGCCTGACCAGTGGTGCCATCGGTGCGGCTGCGGGGGCGTTCCGCGCGATAGCGTGGTCCGCCGCCTGGCGCACGAGCCGCTGGGGTGGCGGCCGACGATGCTGCTGGTCACGATCCGCCGCTACCGGTGCACCGGCTGCGGGCATGTGTGGCGGCAGGACATCAGCCGGGCAGCTGAGCCGCGGGCGAAGCTGTCGCGCCGCGGCCTGCGGTGGGCGCTGGAAGGGATCGTGGTGCAGCACCTGTCCGTCGCCCGCGTTGCCGAGGGACTGGCGGTTGCGTGGAACACCGCCAATGACGCGGTCCTGGCCGAGGGCAAGCGGGTTCTGATCAGCGACACCCGCCGGTTCGAGGGGGTGCAGGTCATTGGTGTCGATGAGCATGTGTGGAGGCACACCCGGCGCGGCGACAAGTACGTCACCGTGATCATCGACCTGACGGCGGTTCGCCGCGGCAGCGGCCCGGCGCGGCTGCTGGATATGGTTGAGGGCCGCTCCAAGCAGGCGTTCAAGACCTGGCTCGCCGCCCAGCCCGCTTCGTTCCGGGACGGGATCGAGGTGGTCGCGATGGACGGGTTCACCGGTTTCAAGACTGCTACCACCGAAGAACTCCCCGACGCGGTCGCGGTCATGGACCCCTTCCATGTCGTGCGCCTGGCCGGCGAGGCACTCGACCGGTGCCGGCAACGCGTCCAGCAGCAAACCCTCGGCCACCGCGGACACAAGAACGACCCGCTCTACTCCGCGCGGCGCGCCCTGCACACCGGCACCGGCCTGCTCACCGGCAAGCAGAACGAGCGGCTCACGCACCTGTTCGCCGACGACGAGCACGTCGAGGTCGAGGCGACCTGGGGGATCTACCAGCGGATGATCGTGGCCTACCGCCAGCCCGACAGGAAGAAGGGAC
>JBOHCP010000251.1:0-7438 GCA_050698875.1 Streptosporangiaceae bacterium
GTCGGTCACCGCGCCGTCATCGAGCAGCCTCGCGTCGGCGGTGGAGAGCTGGCCCGCCGCCACGCTGATCTTGACCGGCGAGTCGATGGCCCGGACGAGGGCGGCTGGGGCGCCGAGCTTGAGAATCTCGCCGTGGTCCATGATGGCGACCCGGTCGCAGAGCGTCTCCGCCTCGTCCATGTGATGGGTGGTGAGCACGACCGTCCGGCCGTCGGCGTTGATCCGCCGGAGCAGGTCCCACAGGTTACGGCGGGCCTGCGGGTCGAGCGCGCCCGTCGGCTCGTCCATGAACACCAGCTCGGGGTCGTGCACGAGCGCGCACGCGATCGACAGCCGCTGAGCCTGGCCGCCGGACAGCTTCTCCGCCCTGACATCACCGTGCTCGGCCAGGCCGACCGTGTCGAGCATCTGATCCGCGCGGCGGGGCGGCACACCGTACAGCGAGGCGAAGGTCCGGATCTGCTCGCGCGCGGTCAGCCGCTCGAAGAAGGATGACGCCTGCAGCTGAACGCCGATCCGCGGCAGCAGGGCCGGGTTACGCGGCCACGGCGCGAGGCCGAGCACGCTGAGCGCGCCGTCGTCGGCCTTGCGCAGCCCTTCGACGATCTCCAGCGTGGTGGTCTTGCCTGCGCCGTTGGGGCCGAGGATGCCGAAGAACTCGCCTAGCTCCACGTCGAAGCTGACCCCACCCACCGCGACGACCGGGCCATACGACTTGCGCAGCCCCCGAACCGAGATCGCCGCTGGCATGCCCGTCACCATAACACGACATAACTCGACCCGGGGTACGCAATTATCGCGACGGACTCCGCCGGGGTACCGCCGTAGATCGCCTGGAGTGCCGGCTCGCTAGCCCGTCTTGCGGGCCCGGCGGCTGGCGAGGTCATCCCATCCCGGCGGCCCGGCGGCTACACCCTCGGCAGGCAGCTTCGCGAGGTCGGCGTCAACCTCCTGCCAGATCCGGCTGAGCGCGATCGCGAACACGCCCTGGCCGCCTTGCAGCAGGTCCACCACCTCGTCAGGGGAGGTGAACTCGTACACGCTCACCCCGTCGCTCATGAGCGTGATCGCGGCCAGGTTGGCCGAGCCGCGCTCGCGCAGGTGCGTCACGGCCGTCCTGATCTGCCGCAGCGAGATGCCGGTGTCGAGCAGTCGCTTGACGACCTTGAGTACTAGAATGTCCCGGAAGCCATACAGGCGCTGGGAGCCGGATCCGCTCGCTGCGCGGACACTGGGCTCCACCAGCCCGGTCCTTGCCCAGTAGTCGAGCTGCCGGTAGCTGATGCCCGCTGCGGTGCACGCGGTCGGCCCGCGGTAGCCCCGGTCTTCCGGCTGGCCGGTAACATCCTCGCCGAACAGCAGCTGCTGCTCGCCGCGTGACTCACCGGAGTCAGCCCGCGCCCGCGAGTCAGCTCGCGCACGCGACGCCGCCGGCGCCCGCGAGGCCGCTGTATCGCCTCTGCTCACCGCCACACCCACCTCCGGCCCAGGGCGCCGGTGCCTGGGGATTCCTCTGCACGGTAGGCCGCCGGGCGCTGGTGCGTCAACGATCCCCGACGGCGCGTCGCGGCCGGTGTCCCGCCGCGAACTCGGCCCGGCCGGCGGTCGCCGGGCAGCTCAGGTAGACCGGCCGAAGTCCTCGGGCGAGATCGAGTCAAGGAACTCCCGGAACTTTTCTACCTCGTTCTCCTGCTCGTCGGTATCCGCCTCCGGGATCGCCACCCCCGCCTCGTCGAGGATCTCCTCCCTGACGTAGATCGCGGCACCGGTGCGGAGCGCCAGCGCGATGGAGTCTGACGGCCGGGCGCTGAGTTCCCGGCCGTTAGAGAAGATCAGGTCAGCGAAGAAAATGCCATCCCTGAGCGCGGTGATGTTGACCGTCGTCAGCCGGATGTCGAGCGCCTCGAGCATGTCGCGCATCAGGTCGTGCGTCAGCGGCCGCTGCGGGACCATGCCCTGCTGGGCGTATGCGATGGCAGTGGCCTCGTTCGTCCCGATCCAGATCGGCAGATAACGCTCTCCGTCGGTTTCCTTCAGCAGAACGATGGGGTTATTCGTGGCCATCTCCACCCGGACGCCAACGACCTCCATCTGCCTCACGGCGGCTCCGTCCCTATCCGCGCCTACGCGCTGCCGTTCCCTGCGGATATGCCTACTGGCATTCCCCGTCCGCCGGCAGGCACTCCCTTTGTCAAAGTACACCCGCTATAGCGCCTCGCCCGAGCGCGGTGCGGCTCATCGTGACGACATTGCCGCCTGGTCATGCGCTCGCTCCGGCCGCGCCGGGAGCCAGCCCGCGCGGCGCCCCCTGATGCCTCCCGCCCTGGTCACTCGCGCCCGCCGGGGCGTCCGCTGCGGCGGCGGCGAGGCCCGCCTCCGCGAGACCCGCGTCGACCAGCGCCCCGTGCAGCCGAAGCACCTCCTCGGCCACCTCGGCAGCGGTCCGGGCGGCCAGCTCCCTGGCCCCCCGGCCGCGCTGGGCGAGGATGGGCGCGACCATGCTCTCGATGAGGGCCGTCTCCCGCTCCGCGGCCGCCCGCACCGCGCGCAGGTGCCTGGCCTCGACCCCGTAGGTCGTCAGCGCCGCGGCGGCCCGCGCCACCTGCAGGGCATCCGGACCGTACTGCCGTCCGACACGGCGCACCAGGCCGAACGTCTCAAGCTCGGTGAGCAGTGCCTCCGTCACGCCTGCGGCAGCCACCAGCTCACGCCGGCTGAGCAGCCCGGCGCCCGGATCGAGTTCCTCGCCGGCGCCAGGACCGGGCTCCCCGCCGGCCCGCGGCTGGCCGTCAGGCGGCCGGGCGGCAACCTGGCCGCCGGGGTCCAGCCTGGTCAGTCGCTCCTTGATCACCCGCAGCGGCAGGTACTGGTCACGCTGAGCCGCGAGGATGTAGCGCAGCCGCTCCACGTCGGCGGCGCCGAACCGGCGATAGCCGCTGGGCGAACGAGCCGGGCTGATCAGTCCCTCGGTTTCCAGGAACCTGATCTTCGACACGCTGATATCGGGGAACTCGCCGCGGAGCTGAGCCAGGACCTCGCTGATGCCCAGGTACCCGCGGGCAGGCTGAGGGCTCATCGCCCGACCTGCGAGCCTCCGCCGTATTCGGCCGGGGCCGCGGGCCCGAGCAGGAATACCAGCCGGAACTTGCCGACCTGGACCTCGTCGCCCGCGTGCAGGATGACTTCCTCGATCCGCTCCCTGTTCACGTACGTGCCGTTCAGGCTGCCGACGTCTCGGACCGTGAACACGCCGCCGTGCCGGTAGAACTCGGCATGCCGGCGGGAGACCGTCACATCGTCCAGGAAGATGTCGCTGTCCGGATGACGGCCGACCAGCGTCAGGTCGCTGTCGAGCAGGAACCTGCTGCCCGCATTCGGCCCGCGGAGCACCGCCAGCAGCGCGGTACCTGCCGGCAGCGCGGATACGGCGGCGGCATCCGCCGCGAGCACCTCGGCAGCCTCGGTGTCGAGGTCAGTGCCCAGGATCGAGATGATCGAGGTAGTCTCGGCTACCCGCTCCCCGGACAGCCGCATCAGCGGCGTGCCGCACTTCGCGCAGAAGCGCGCACCCTCCGGATTAGCCTCGCCGCACGCGATGCAGTAGACGCTAGGCATCAGCTCGCCGAGCCCCCCTTTCGTCCCGTGGGCGGCGGCGGCCGCTGCTGCGCCGGCCGTGGCTCCGACTCGCGCGAATTCCGGCGGCACCGTCAGCGCTATCTGCGCCGAGCCGCGGTGGTCGACACGCCGCCGCAGCGCGGCGGCCTGCGGCCGGCGCCCGGTCAGCAGCCAGCGCGCTCGTGCCCCCCGCTGGGCATCGTCGCGACGCCTCCGCCACATGGTGGCCGCACCTCCGCCGTGTTGTCGGGACAGCCGGGCCGCTCAGGGCGGCAGGGCCATCCGGTCCACTGTGAGCCTGAGCAGCGATTGTCTCATGCCTCGTGGCGGCTCGCCGCCAGTCTGGCAGGCCGGACCAGCGGATAGCGGCGGTCAGCGACCGGCGCGCTCGACGACCGCGGCCCAGTCGTCGAGCAGTTCCTGGGCGGTGTCGGCGTCGCGACCCTCGGCCCACAGGTGCGTGACGGCATCGGAGGGATCCGGCAGCACCAGGGCCCAGCCCCGGCCTGGCTCGAGGACCCGGACGCCGTCGGTGGTGTCGACCTGCCGGTCCCCGGCTGCCTCGACCACCGTGCGCATGACCAGGCCTTTCGCCGCCCACGGCGTCGGCATGGAGCGCTTGAGCAGGCTCGCCTCCGGGATCCTGGCGCCGATCTGGCTCAGCGTGAGCCTGGTCCTGGCGACGAGGCCAAGCAGTTGGGTGAACGCGGCGATCCCGTCGATGGAGCGGGTGAAGCCCGGCACCACGAAGCCGCCCTTGCCGTCCGCGGCGAAGATCACGTCCGGGCTCGCCGCCGCCTCGTAGAGGCCGTGCAGCGATGTCGGCGTCCAGATGACCCCGACGCCGTGGTAGCGGCAGACCTCCTCCGCCACCCTCGTGGTGGTCACCGGCAGGGCCACCCGGCCGCCGCGCTGCTCCGCGGAGATCAGGTCGAGTATCACCAGCAGCGCCCGGTCCTCGCCGACCAGGGCACCCTTGTCGTCGACCAGCGCGATCCGCTCGCCCACCGGGTCAAACCGCACGCCGAAGGCGGCTCCGGAGGACGACACGAGTTCCGCCAGCCGGTTGAGGTCCGCGCGGGCGGCGGCCACCGATTGCGTCGGCGACGACTCGTCCAGGCGGTTGTTGACGGTCAGTACGTCGACGCCGATCTTGCCGAGCAGGCTGGGGAGCACCAGCGACGTGGTTCCGCCGGCGCAGTCGGCCACCACCCGGAGCCCGGCGTCGTAGACGCCGGTCATGTCGACGGCCGCGAGCAGCGTCGCGGTGTACGCCTCGACCACGCGTGGCGGGTAGGTCAGCTCGGCAATCTCGCCGGGAAACGCCCGCCGATACTCCTGCCGGGAGAACACCCGCTCCAGCTTGCGCTGGGCGGCCTCGGACAGGTCGGCGCCGTCGGAGTCCATGAAGATAATGTCAAGCGATTGCGGATCGCCGGGGGTCGTCCGCAGCGCGATCCCGCCGCTGCAGTCGCTGCGCGCGGTCTCGAACCTGGCCAGCGGCATCGGCTGCGCCTCCAGGTCGACCACGTTGATGGCGCTGGCGTTGAGAGCGCCGTGCACGGCTCGTTTCAGCGCCCTGGCGGCACGGGAGGCGTCGCGCGAGGTGGTGACCACCGCGCCCTTCTTCAGCGTGGTTGCGTACGCGCTCGCCAGCCGGACGCACAGCTCCGGCGTTATCTCGACGTTGACCAGGCCGGAAACCCCGCGCGGGCCGAACAGCGTGCGCTGCCCGCGCGATTCCCAGATCACGCTGGTGTTGACGACGGCGCCAGCCTCGATGGTCTTGAACGGGTAGACCTTCACCCCCGCGGACACGTAGCTGTCCGGCTCGATCACGCACTCGTCGCCGACGATCGCGCCTTCCTCGATCCTGGCCTGGCTCATCACGTCGGTATTCTTGCCGACCACGCACCCACGCAGGTTCACCCCGCGGCCTAGGTACACGTTGTTGTGCACGACCGCCCGGTGCAAGAACGCGCCCTCCTTGACGATGACGTTGCTGCCGACGACGGTGAACTCGCGGAGCTGCGCCCCGGCCTCGACCTTCGCGTAGGCGCCGATGCACAGCGGGCCGCGCAGCGTCGCGTCCGGGTCGACCTCGGCGCCCTCGGCGATCCACACCCCTGGCGACACCTCGAACCCGTCGATCTCGGCGCTGACCTTGCCGGTCAGCACGTCGGCCTGGGCCTTGACGTAGCTCTCCAGCGAGCCGACGTCCTCCCAGTAGCCGTCGGCGATCCACCCGTAGAGCCGTTCGCCGTTCTCCAGCAGCTTGGGGAACACGTCGGCGGACCAGTCCACGACCTGCCCGGCGGGCACGTGACCGAGGACGCCGGGCTCCATCACGTAGATGCCGGTGTTGACGGTGTCGGAGAACACCTGGCCCCAGGTCGGCTTCTCCAGGAACCGCTGGATCTTGCCGTCGTCGTCGACGATGACGATGCCGAACTCCAGCGGATCGGGCACCCGCGCCAGCGCGACGGTGACCAGGGCGTTGTTGTCCTTGTGGAAGGCGATGAGGTCGGACAGGTCGATGTCGGTGAGCGCGTCCCCGGAGATGACCAGGAACGGCTCGTCGCGCAGCGCATCCTCCGCGTTCTTCACGCTGCCCGCCGTGCCGAGCGGTGTTTCCTCGGTGGCGTACTGCAGGCGCATGCCGAAGTCCTCGCCGTCACCGAAGTAGTTGCGCACCATCGACGCGAGGAAGTGGACGGTCACGACGGTGTCGGTCAGCCCGTGCCGGCGCAGCAGCCGCAGCACGTGCTCCATGATCGGCCGGTTGGCCACGGGCAGCATGGGCTTCGGCTGGCTGGCCGTCATCGGGCGCAGCCTCGTCCCCTCGCCCCCCGCCATCACGACCGCTTTCACGGCACAACCACGGGCTCCACCGCCGGCATCTCCCCTTTCTCCTGTTATCCCGAGCGCGACTCGCCGGAGGCTGGCACCCTCGCCTCGTCCCGGCCCGGCAGGTCCGTCGCCATCAGCCGCCTCGCCTGTACGATGTACAGCACCGCTGCGCACCAGTACAGGGCACCTCCCCAGATAACCATCGTCCAACCGGCTACCTTCGCAGTCTCGGCGTAACCGGCACCGTGCAAGCCGAGGAAGAGCAGCGGGAAGGCGTACAGCAGGCAAAGCGTCGCCGTCTTCCCGACGAAGCTGACCTGGAGCGCCCCCCAGCCCCGTCGGCGCAGCAGCCACAGGACTCCCGCCATCAGCACCTCCCTGGCCGCGAGCAGCGCCACCAGCCACCACGGGATGATCGCGCGAATCGCCAGCGCTACCACGGTAGCGACGATGTAGAGCCGGTCGGCCGCGGGGTCGAGCAGCTGGCCAAGCCGGCTCTCCTGATGCAGCGCCCTGGCGATCTTGCCGTCGAGCCAGTCCGAGGCCGCCGAGGCGATCAGCACGCCGACGGCCCACCAGTCGCCGGCCGGGGAGTTCAGGCCGAGGACGAGCCACAGGAACACCGGGACGCCTGCCAGCCTGGCCACGCTGATGGCGTTCGGGATGGTCAGGATCTGGTCGCCCGGCTGGTCCAGCCCGCCCGTCGCGGTATAACCCCGCCCGCCGCCGTCGTCCTGGTGGGTCATGTGCCTCTCACGTCTGCTCCCGGTCGGGGGGACGACCCCGAACCCCCGCGGACCGCACGGCCGAATCTACCCGCCCGGTGTTACCGGGGTGCAGACTGGCGAGATGCGGACCCCGGTCGCGACGCTCGGCACGCTCGCGCTGCTCACCGCCCTCGCCGGCTGTGCCGGCGGCGGAGCGGCCGGCCCGTCCAGTTCGCCGCGCGCCGCCCCGGCGGCCACGCCGAGCC
>JBOHCP010000252.1:0-7412 GCA_050698875.1 Streptosporangiaceae bacterium
AGCCTGAGGTGCTCGACGTCATCGCGTTCCTCACCAAGATGGGCGCCCGGATCACCGGTGGCGGCACCGGCTTCGTCACTGTTGACGGCGTCGAGGAACTGACGGCGGTGGAGCACACCGTCATGGCCGACCGGATCGACACGGGCGTGTTCGCGGTGGCCGCGGCGATCACCGGCGGCGAGATCAGCCTGGTCGGCGCGTCACTCGAGCACTTCGGCGTCGCGCGCTGGAAGCTGGAGCAGATGGGCGTGGACTTCGCCACCCACGGCGCGATCCTGCAGGTCTGCCGGGACCGCCAGCTCCGCCCGATCAACGTGATCACCGACACCTACCCAGGCTTCGCCACTGATCTGCAGTCGCCGATCATGGCCCTGTCCTGCCTGGCGGACGGCACGAGCTACATCAGGGAGACCATCTTCGACGGGCGCTACATGCTGGCCGAGGAGCTCAACAAGATGGGCGCCAAGGTCGAGGTCGCCGACAACGTCGCGCTCGTGCACGGTCCGACGTCACTGCACGGCGCCGAGGTCATCGCCCACGATCTGCGCAGCGGCATTGCGCTGATCCTCGCCGGCCTCGCCGCCGACGGCGAGACCGTGGTGGCGCCTGGCTACCTGATCGACCGCGGCCACGCCTCGGTCGCCACCCGGCTGAGCACGCTGGGCGCCGACATCGTCGAGGAAGTCGTCGGCTAGCCCGGCCAGCGCCGGATCACGTCCCGGCTGAACCTCGCCATCTCCTCGCGCTGTGGCGAGAACTGCAGCAGCATCAGGTCGACGCCCGCTCGCTCGTAGGCATGCAGCCGGTCGATGATCTGGTCGGGTGTGCCGATCAGCCCGCTGCGCAGGCCGCGGTTCGACACGCTGTACTCCTCAAGCGAGACCTGCGACTCCAGCTGCGATCCCTCGACGAAGTCCCGGTAGGAGGCGTAAGCCTCCGGCGAGGACCGGACATCAAGCACCCGCGCCAGCTCGGCCTGCGCCGCCGCCTCGGTGTCCCGGCAGATCACGTAGCCGGAGACGCCGAACTCCAGCGGCGGCCGCTCGGCTGCGGCCCGCCGGGTGCACAGGTCGGCGACCTTCGCCGCGATCACCTCCGGGGAGTCCCCGTGCATCACGTAGGCGTCGGCCTGCGCGGCGATCACGTCCTTGGCCTTCGGCGACTCGCCGCCCATGTAGACCGGCGGCAGCCGGGACGGCTTGGGCTCAAGCACGGTGCCGGCCAGCTGGTACAGCGAGCCGGAGTGGGTGACCGTGTCGTCCCGCAGCAGCCGCCCGACGACATCGAGCCACTCCTGCGTGCGGCCGTACCGGGCGTCGTGCACGTCGAACGGGGCGCCGTACTGCGCGGCCTCGTCCTTCCACCAGGACGACACCACGTTCAGCGAGATCCGCCCCGGCGCGATCACGTCGAGGGTCGACAGCGCCTTCGCGGCCGGCGCGGGCGCGTGGTAGCTCGGCCGTACCGCGAGCATCAGCTCCAGCGTGCTGGTCGCGGCGGCGACGGCGGGTGCGAGCGTCCAGCAGTCGAGCGACGGCGCGCGGTGACCCTTGATGTCGTTCAGGTTCAGCTCGGCGATCAGGGTCAGCTCGAAGCCCAGCTGCTCGCTGTCGCTGGCGAGATCGCGGATGTAGGGCCACGACACCGGCATGCCCTCGTCGCTCACGTTCCGCAGCCAGCCGCCGAAGATCGGCATCCAGTACCCGAACCGCATCACAGCCTCCGCAGCGCCCGCTACTAGTCGCCGACCGCGGTGCTAGCCAGGGAGACGTGTCCCCCCGCGGCGAGCAGCCGCCCGAAGAAATCGGTCACGGCCGCGAGGGCGGGCCGCGGCGCCACCGCCTCGATCTCGGCGTTGTAGTTCGTCGTGGTGTTGATGTCGTAGGTCACCAGCCGGCCGTCGGCGGTCTCGATGAACTCAAAGCCAGCGATCTCGATGCCGAGCCGGCTTGCGAAGGCCAGGTACCTGGCCACGATGGGGTGGTCGAAGCCCTGCCGCAGCGTGAACAGGCTCAGTTCGGCTCCGGCGCTGCCGTCGGCCGCGGGCCCGGCCGGCCGATCCTTCGCACCCCCCGCTGGCACCGCACACGCGTCGGCCGGGCAGAGCTGGAACCCGCCACGGCCGGTGTCCGCGGTGATCGCATAGACGAACGCGCCGCCGACGATCTCCACTCGGGTGATCTCCGGCCGCGCGGCGACCAGATATTCCTGCAGCAGGGTGATGCCGTCAGCGGGCGGCTCGTAGCCGGGACCGGTGAGGTAGGCGTCGTAGTCCTGGTGGGTCGCGAACGACCGTACGGCGAGGCCCTTTCCGCCTTGATTGTGCTTGCTGATGAGGGGAACGGGGAGCTTGCGCGCCGCGGCCGCCAGTTCGGCCGCGCCGGCCACCGCCACCGTCCGGGGCACGTCGAAGCCGGCCGCCCGCAGCGCCGCCAGCTGCTCGACCTTGCTCACCTCCAGGTCCAGCACCCGGCGCCCGTTCACCACCCGGCGCCCGTGCGATTCCAGCCAGGCGAGCACCCCGCGGGTCTGGTCCTTGGCGAACGGATGGCCGCGCGTGTGGGAGGAGGCGCTCAGGCGAGACCAGAACACGCCCGGAGGCGGCGGCGCGTCAAGATCGAGCACCGCCTCGCCGAGCAGCCACTGCTCGTGGGGCAGCCCGGCCCGGTCGAACGCCGCAGCCAGCGGCGCGTACCAGTCCGGGTTCTCGTGCAGGACGTACAGCCTCACGTCAGAGCGCACGGTTCACCGCCTCGCGAAGCCTCCGACGTCTCATGCCACCAGTCTGTCCCATGAGAGCAATACCGGCCAAAGTGGGCAGGCGGTGCGCCACGCGGTCACGCCCGGTGCGGATAGGTCGTGGCAGCAGCGAGGAATGCGTCGTTCGCGTCCGGGTCAGCGACCGTGACCCGGACGCCGTCCGGCAGATACGGCCGCACGCTCAGGCCGGCCGCGTCGCAGTGCTGGGTGAACTCGACCGAGCGGTCGCCCAGCGGCAGCCAGACGAAGTTGGCCTCGGTTGGCGGCACAGTCCAGCCCTGACCGAGCAGCTCGTGCCGCACCCGGTCCCGCTCCTTGACGACCAGTTCCACGCGTTCCAGCAGCTCGGACTCGGCCGCGAGCGACGCGACCGCGGCGGCCTGGGCAATCGAGTTCACCGTGAACGGCAGCATGGTCTTGCGCACGGCGGCCGCCACCGGCTCGTGCCCGACCAGGTAGCCGACCCGCAGGCCGGCCAGCCCGTACGCCTTGGAGAACGTGCGCAGCACCGCCACATTCGGCCTGCTGGCGTACAAGCTGAGCCCGTCCGGCACCTGCGGATCGCGGACGTACTGCACGTACGCCTCGTCGATGACGACCAGGCAGTCCGGCGGGACCTGGTCGAGGAACGCGGTCAGCTCGGCCCGCTTGACGGCCGTTCCCGTCGGGTTGTTGGGGGTGCACACGAAGACGAGCCTGGTCTTGTCCGTGATGGCGGCGCCCATGGCAGCCAGGTCATGGCGGTAATCCCGCAGCGGGACCCGCACGGAGGTGGCGTTCGCTAGGTCGGTGAGATACGGGTAGGCCTCAAACGACCGCCATGCGTAGATCACCTCGGCGGCCGGCTCGCCGACCGCCTCCAGGAGCTGCTGGGCGATCCCGACCGAGCCGCAGCCGACCGCGACGTGCGTGGCCGGCACGCCCAGCCTGGTGGCGATCGCGTCGATCAGTTCGGCGGCGGTGTTGTCCGGGTACCGGTTGACGTGGCCGGCTGCGGTCGCGATGACGGCCAGGACCGAGGGCAGCGGGTCGTACGGGCTCTCGTTGGACGAGAGCTTGAACGTCCGCCCGGACGCCGGGGCCGGCCCCTTGCCTGGCGTGTACCCGACGAACTGGTCAAGCACGGCACGGAATCGTGGTGTGTCTGCAGACACCGTCCTCCTCCTCAGCCACTCGCTGCCGGAAATTCGATGCTATCCGGGCGACGGCGGCCGGCGCCGTGCTCGCGTGGCCGCAGCATCGGCGGATAGAGCAGCACGGCGGAGCCGTGCCGGTAAACCTGGGCCGGCCGGCCGCCGGACGTGGTGACCGTGCCGGTCTCGACCAGGAAGTCGCGTGCTCCGGTGACCTTCCGGTGAAAGTTGCGCGGATCGAGCGGAGTCCCCCAGACAATCTCATAGACCCGGCGAAGCTCGCCGACGGTGAACTCGTCCCGGCAGAAGGCGGCAGCCAGCGAGGTGTACTCGAGCTTGGACCGGGCGCGCTCCAGGCCGTCTTGCAGGATCCTGATGTGGTCGAAAGCCATCTGCGTCAGAACGCTCACTGGCTGCCAGCTCATCTGCGGCTGGTCTGGGGCCGGCAGATCAGGGGCGAGGCCGAGGTAGGCCACCGAGACCGCGCGCCGGGTCGGATCCCGGTCCGGGTAGCCGTAGGTGCGCAGTTGCTCCAGGTGCACCGGAGCTCCGGGCAGCCCGGCCCGCTCGGCGAGTACCCGCGCCGCCGCGGCCGGCAAGTCCTCGTCCAGCCGGATGAAGCCGCCGGGCAGGCCCGGCAGCCCGGCATAGGGATCGGTATCCCGGCGCCAGGCCAGCACGGTCAGCTGGCCGTCGCGGACGGTCAGGATGACCAGGTCCACGCTGACGCCGATGCGGGGCACGGTCACATTTGCACACGTTAGCGCGGTCACCCGGCGGATGCGGCCCGAGCCGAGGTGGCCGGCTGGCCGGCGACTTCATGCGGATTGGTGCCAGCGCTGCAGGTCGGTCCGCAGCCGGCGGAGATCGACCCGGTGGCGGCCACGCCAGCGGAAACGCCGAGCCTCACGGGGCTGCGAAGGGTCTCGCCTGCCGCGAGCGCCAGCAGGAGTCCGTCGGTGAGCCTGGTCTGGCCGGACTCGCCGGCCAGCAGTCCCGCGCGGATGATGATCTGGCGCGCCGCAGGCGCGAGGCTGTCAGCCCACGCTGACAGGCCGGGCCGGCCACGGCCCGATCCGTGGGGCGCCGGGAAGCGGCCTGCCTGGTGAGCCTGATTCGTCCGGGTTAGAATGAGCGCGTGAACCGACTCGGGGAGCTGGAGCGCGCCATAATGGACGTGCTCTGGGAGGCTGCGGACCCGCTCAGCGTGCGCGAGGTGAGCAGCCAGCTCACCGATCGGGACCTGGCGCACACGACCGTGATGACCGTGCTCGACCGGCTCGCCAAGAAGGGCTTCGCCCGGCGGGAGCGCAATGGTCGAGCATGGCACTACCGTGCCGCGGAAAGCCGGGAAGCGTACGTGACCGAGCTGATGCTGAGTGCACTGGACCAGACCGGGGACCGGCAGGCTGCGCTGGCACGATTCGCCCGCAGCGTCTCCGGTACCGAGGCCCGGGCACTACTGCGGGCCCTCGGAGCGCTCGGCGAGGCGTCCAGGGGGTAGGTCGTGTCCGCCGCCGACCTCATTCTCGCCGCCGTCGCCATCGGCTGCATTCCCGCGGCCAGCGCGCTCGCCGCCGCCTCCTGGCCGCGTCGGTCGCCGGTGGCAGCCATCCTGCTCTGGCAGGCGCTGGGCCTGAGCTGGGGACTCGCCGCCGTCGGCGCCCTCGTCGGGTTCGCGGTCACGAGCTCTGGTGCCGCGGTGGGCACCGGCGCACTCAGCCGTCTGTTCAGCCTGGCAAGCGCCGGCAACCCGGCGGACATGGCCGTGAGCATCGGCCCGGCCAGGCTGGCCTGCCTGGCAGCTGGTGTGCTGCTGCTCGGAGTGCTCTGCTGGATCCTCGTCGCGGCATCGGCCTCGGTGCTGCGCGCCCGGCAGCGTCAGCGCGAGCTGCTCAGCCTGCTGGCGCACGGCGACCCGAAGGTTCCCGGCGCTCTTGTCGTCGATCATCCGGCTGCCGCGGCCTACTGTCTGCCTGGTCTTCGGCCGGAGATCGTGATCAGCGCCGGAGCGCTCGACCTGCTCGGTGCCGACGAGCTCGCGGCGGTACTCGCCCACGAGCGAGCGCATCTCCGCGAGCGGCACGACCTGGTGCTGCTGCCGTTCCTCGCGCTACTGCGCGCGTTCAGCTGGGCGGGCATCACCACTCGCGCCTACCGAGCCGTCGGGCTGCTGCTGGAGATGCACGCGGACGACCGGGTGCTGCGTCAGCTGCCAGCCAGGGAGCTGGCCACTGCGCTGCTTCGGGTGGGCGCGGCCGGGGGCGGCGGAGTGCCGACCGGCGCTCTCGCCGTGGCAGGCCAGCAGGTGGAGTGCGAGGTCGCGGCCCGCGTGATCCGGTTGCTGCGCCCGCCACCGGGCCTGAGCGGCGCGGCGATCTCGCTCGTGCTCACCGTGTGCGCGGCGCTCGTCGTCGGGCCGGCCATCCTGCTGGTGCTGCCGCTGCGCTAGCGGCTTGCCGGTGAACGCTAGTCGGCGACGCTGATCCGCAGCCGACGGAAGCCGCGGCCCTTGCTCTCGATCTTGACGACGGCGATCCGCCCGATGTGCTTCGTGCTCGCTACGTGCGTCCCGCCGTCAGCTTGCTGGTCGAGGCCGACGATGTCGACGATCCGCACCGCCTGGATATCGGGCGGCACCAGGTTGGTGGCGGTCCTGATGATGTCGGGCAGCTCGAACGCCGCTGCCCGCGGCAGCACTCGTATCTCGATGCGCCGGTCGGTGCGCACCTCGGCGTTGCACGCCGCCTCCACCGCGTCCCGGAATCCAGGTGGCAGCTCCGGCAGGTCGAAGTCCATCCGCGCGGTCAGCGGCTCCATGTTGCCCCCGGTGACGAGCGCGCCATAGCCCCGGTACACCACGCCGCACAGGACGTGCAGCGCGGAGTGCGTCCGCATGAGCGCAGTCCGCCGGTCGTCCGCGATCGCACCGCGGACGGTTGTCCCCGCCGGCGGGACCGGGTCACCCTCGGCCGGGATCAGGTAGAGGTCGTCGCCCTTGCGTACACCGGTGATCGCGGTCTGCACGCCGCCCCAGAGCAGCACGCCCTCGTCGGGCGGCTGACCGCCGCCGCCCGGATAGAAGGCGGAGCGGTCAAGCACGACGCCGTCGGGGCTGGAGTGCAGCACCACGGCGGTCCACTCGCGCAGTGTCTGGTCGTCGAGCTCAAGTCGGTGCGTGCGAAACTGCGCCTCGGCCAACGGGCCGCTCCGATCGTTCTGTGACCCGCCGGGCACCGCGCGGGCTACCAGGGCCCGTACGGGCCCTGCCGGGTACCGGGCCTGGCCCGGCTAGTCCGTACTTTGGGCCGCACGTCGACCAGGTAGATCGCCGCCGCGACGAAGGCCACGATCGGGAAGATGCTGATCAATTGGAGGAGGTTCAACGCGCCGGCGATGCCGATGACGAACGCGACACCGAGGATCACCAGCCAGAGCGGCTTGGTCTGCTTGCCGGCCGCCGGGAACGCCGCCGTGGGACGGATGATCGCGTCGATGAACGCCCACGTATCCACCTGT
>JBOHCP010000253.1:0-7385 GCA_050698875.1 Streptosporangiaceae bacterium
CTGCTGGAGGAGCGGGAGCGCGAGGTACTGGAGGACGAGCTGCTTGCTGCCCTGGCGCAGCAGATTCACGGTCGGGTCCTCGCAGCGCGCGATCTCACCCGCGAGATGAACGCCGACACCCGGTCCAAGCCCATGTCGTCGGGGATCGCGGTCGGCATCCGCTGGGCGCAGTCTGACAAGATTACCGATCGGCAGCGCGCCGCATCCCGGCTGCTCGAGCGTGACGCACCCGGCCTGGAACGACTCGCCGAGCTACGAGGCCTGCTGCGCGAGATGATCCGCGAATACCGGGCCAGTCACCCGCGCGCCACCTACCGGGAGGCCTTGGCCAGCGTGCTCGACTACCGGTCCTGGCACGGCTTCGAGCTGCTGCTCATCCAACCCCGCGAGCCGGAGGCACGGCTGACCCGGGCTAAGCACTCGGTGATGTCCGGCGGCGAGAAGTCCGCTGCGATCCACCTGCCGCTGTTTGCGGCCGCCAACGCGCTTTACTCCTCGGCTAAGGACGATTGCCCACGGATGGTTGCGCTCGACGAGGCATTTGTGGGCATCGACGAGCGGTACAAGCCCGACCTGTTCGGGCTGGCGGTGAAGTTCGACCTCGATCTGTTCATGACCGGCCACGACTTGTGGGTGACCACCGCCACTGTGCCGATGATCGCGCACTATGACATGTACCACGACAAGGCCACCCGCACCGTTTCTGCGCTGCTGCTGCTCTGGGACGGCCAGCAGCTCATCGATGCCTCAGCGGGGTACCCGGACAACGAGGCGCTGGTGACTGAGCTGCTCGGCTTCCGGCCGACCCGGCATGCCCCGCTGGGCGGAGGCGGAACGCTCTACCTGGGGGATCCGGCCGTCGCGGCCTTGGACGACGACGAAGACGGGGAAGACGACGGGTGAGCAGCACATCGCCGTCCGCCGGCCCGTACACCGGGGTCGAGTACCGGCGGGTGCTCGCGGCGGCACGCCGGTCGCTCGAGCGCTCCGGGGGAGATCTGGGCGGTTCGATCAGTGTCAGCAACCCCACCGATGCCGAGCGCAAGGCGATCATTGGCATCACCGGTCTGTACCGCGACGCCGGCACCGCCCGCGTCAGAGTCCGGCTGGCCGACTTGGATGCCGCGATCCGCGAGGCGACCGGACGCGGCCTGGCCGAGCTGCTCGCCGCACTTGGCGGCCCGCTCCGCAACAGGTCCGCCGAGCGCACCGCACTCGCGGCCGCGCGTGACGCCGCCATCCGTGCCCTTCAGGCGAGCCCTCTGCATAACTCGTCCAGCTGGTACCGGGAGTGGCTGGCGCAGATTGCGGCCGACGGCAGCCTGACGAGGCTGGTCAACCAGGGTGATCAAGCGCGCCTGAGGCAAGCCGTTCGGGTTCTGGAGTACCTGGGCGCGCGAGGCGGGGAACCGGTCCTGCTGCCCGCCCTCGCCGCGGAAGTCACCGGCGACACCAAGGCGCTCAATCCGGGCACCGTGACGTCGACCCTGGTGCTGCGCGCGCTCGGAATCAGGGCCGGGCTGGCTCGGCCGGAGACAGCGCAACAGCGCCGGGACCTCTGGGAGTCCTTCGGCGTGGTCGTCGATGACCTAGCCAGCCGAGTGCTCGTTCTTAACCTGCCGGCGCAGGGTCGAGGGCTGGGCGAATGGCTCACCGGCGCTGCCCGGCTCGGCGTGCCGTTCTACGTCACCCTGCACCAGCTCATGACGATTCCCCTGACGGTCCGCGTTACGTGCGCGCGAGTGTGTGAGAACCCGGCGGTCCTGCGGCGAGCTGCTGCGGAACTCGGCGCGACCTCGCCGCCGCTGCTATGCACCGAGGGCCACCCGTCAGTTGCGTTTCACCAGCTCGCCGATGTCATCGTGGACGGCGGCGGCGAGCTGCGCTACCACGGTGACTTCGACTGGCCGGGTGTCGCCATCGGCGCCTCCGTCATGCGCCGTCACGGTGCCCGTCCGTGGCGGATGTCCGCGGCCGACTACACCGCCGGGGTCCGGGCCGACGCCGAGCAGGTTCGGCTGGCTGGCCCCGCCCAGCCCACGCCCTGGGACACCGAACTCAGCAAGGTCATGGCCGCGACCGGGCGCGCAGTTTATGAGGAGGCCGTGGCCGACCCGCTGATCGCCGACCTGCTGCAATGACACCTGGGGACCCTAGCCAGCGCCTGGTCGGCTGTGCGTTTCGGGCTTGTTTGGTCAGGCTACGAGTTCGCGGAGTCGCTGCACGTCGGCGGAGATTTTCTCGATCGTGCTCTGCACGGTCTCGTCCTTGTGCGCGTTGAGGCCGGAGAGGATCCATCCGCGGATGAGGCTGGACGGGGGCACGTCCAGGCGGCCGGCTAGGCGCTCGATCTCGGCTAGGTCCTCGGGGGAGAGGCGGGTAGCGACGGTGACCGACTTGTTCGGTCGCGTGAAGACGGCACCGGTTGGCATCGGCTGGTCGGCGGTGACGTCGGCTTCGGAGGCAATCTGCTCGACTACCTGCTTGGGGTCACTCATGGCGCTGGGTCCCTTCAGCGTAGATCCGGCGGTCTGTGCTATTTGCCCGCCAGCCGTTGGCTCCCCACCATGATCCTGGTTTGTCCTCGCGCCGGACGAGGATGACCACCAGGACCGCGGCAGCAGTCGGCGAGAAGCCGATCACGCGGGCACTCTGGCCAGACGTGCTCTTGGGGTTGGGGTCAAACAGCAGCGCGTCAGGATCGGCGAGTGCCTCATTCGCCGCCTGCACCGTGATCTGGTGCCGGGTACGCATGTGGTCCGCGCCGTGCTGCCAGTCGACGTCTAACCCCATGAGTTCAGTTTACAATTGTAAACAGTGCCTGTCCAGCTGTTTGGGGCGGCCGGCCCGCGTATACCCAGCTCGACTGGCACCAATGTTTCGCTGTCCGCCGGGAAGCCGATTGCCGCTGGCCGGAGCTGGATCATTGGTCAAGCTTGGCAGGTCAGACGTCTTGGCCCGCGCGGAGACTCGCCTCGGCTGTGTCGGCTGTTAGCGGAGCTAACGATCTCTGGAGAGCCAAACTGGGAGCCAACGTCAGAAGGGGCCGCGCGGTGTCAGGCGGTGTCAGGCGATTGTCGTCGCAGGTCAGTGCCGTATAGGACGACGGTGAGCGTTGTCTGGCCTGGTTCGGGTTTGCCTCCTAAGCAGTAGGCCGCAGGTTCGAGTCCTGCTCGGGGCGCCGCCGTTTATCGCAGGTCAGGCGGGTCGCGGCCCCTGATGAGTGGTCGCTCGCTGTCGTCGTTTTGTCCGTCTCGTGCCGCAGGCGTGCCACAGGAGTCTCCGGCGAGGTCCCGCTGGGCTCGCGCCGACTGGATGTCAAGGCGCGGGCCCGCTGGGTCGCGGCCAGGTACTAGCCCGTGCCTTGTCTGCCTGATTACCCGCGCTCAAGCTGTTCTGCGGCGAGCGCAACCGCCGGCCGGTAGCTGCGAGACCTGTTGATGTGGCGGTGCAGCGCATGGTTCAGCTCGCCGAGGTCAGCACGTGCCAGGCCGCCAGCATCGCTGATGGCGATCTCGCACAGGAACGGCATGTCGTTCATGTATCCCAGGACGCGGCAGTCCGCGGTCTTGGCCAAGATCAGCTCCTCTGAGCGCAGGTCGCCGAACGTTGCACGCGGCAGGCCTTCGTGCCGGAGTTCGCGCTCGACAAGGCGGCGACTAGACGGTGGGTGGCGGGCAGGTCCGCTGCGCGCACGTCGGCCTCGAAGATCTAGAACAGGGTGGCGGTGTGGGTGAGCAGCAGGCACTTGCGCTGTCCAGTCAGAGCAGGTTGGCGTACCAGTCCTCGGCATCGGCTGCGGGTGGTGGCTCGGCGGCGTGGCCCGCGGCCAGGACAGCCAGCAGTTTCTTCGTGCACCGCAGGATC
This sequence comes from Streptosporangiaceae bacterium, assembly GCA_050698875.1. GTDB lineage: Bacteria > Actinomycetota > Actinomycetes > Streptosporangiales > Streptosporangiaceae > JAJYUU01. Next base: position 3,868 of record JBOHCP010000253.1, read on the forward strand.
ACCAGCCGATCATAGGGTGGGCGGCGCTCGGAACGCCGACCAGGAAGCGAGCGTTGCTTGCCCTGCCAGCGTTCCGGATGGCCAACCGGCCGGATCGGTTCTGCCTTACCGTCTGGGTATGCCTGCCAGGAACCTGCCCACAGCCGAGGACGCGGCCGCTGCCCGCCAGGTCCTGCTTGACGGACTGGCCGGTGATAGCTCGGTATCCGAGTTGGCGGGTGTGCTAGGGCCGCTGCATCCCCGGAACAATACTTTCCCTGGAGAAGTCTTCCTCGACGTGGCAGCTGACGTGCTGGACTGGTGCAGCATCAGGCGCTCCGAGCCGCTGGCCCTGGAAGGGATGCGGGAGCGGTTCCTGCCTGAGCTGGCCTTCCGCGGCAGGGAGAATAAGAAGCTTCAGTTCGCGTTGCTGGCAGCGGCGGCGCTGCGCGGCGGAACGGAGCCGGACTTGCTCGACGAGGTCGCCTGGTGGCAAACCGACGACTTCTGGCAGTACGCGCTGTACGCGGCGGTCGCTTACATCCGGGCCGCAGCTGACCGAGTCGGCGTGCCGGTGCGCCAGGTATGCCAGGAACTGGCGCGGTGCGCCGGCCCTCGACCCGAATGACCTTCGGTGTGCACCCTGAAGTCCGGGCTCGCGCTGGCCAGCCAGCTACCAGCTACCAGACACCGGCCTCCTGGCCGAGTTTGACCGCACCGGAGGTGTGAAATGGCTCGGACTTGGTTGTCGATTCGGGTCGACCTGATCGAGGGCCACGGCGAGGAGTGCTGGCCGCGGCCAGTACGGATCTTCGCGGCAGCGCGCAGCCACACCTTCAAACAGCTTGCCGACGCCATCGATGACGCTTTCGCCCGCTGGGACCGCTCACATCTGCAGGACTTCACCCTGGCCGACGGCAGGCGCTTGTGCGATCCCGACCCGGACTGGGAGATCGAGGGCGAGGTAACCGAAGACTACCGGCGGGCAAGGCTGTCCCGGCTGCAGCCGGGAGAGCAGTTCGCCTACGTGTTCGATCTCGGCGACGACTGGGCCCACCTGTGCACCGTCGGCGCACGGCGGATCGACCCGGTCGAGGTCCTGGGGATCTCGCCGGACTCGCCGCTGCCGTATTGGGGCTGGGGCGACATTCCCGATCAGTACCGCCGCCGCTGGGACGACGACGACGGTGAGTCGCCTCCGCCCGGGAACCCGGGGCTCGCTGACCTTCCACCGATCCGGCGGCAGTGGGGGCCAGACCGAGTCCGGCCGGGGCGACGGTTCACGGTGCTGTAGCCCGGCATCAGGCGACTGTGCAGTCTGCCACCTGGCCCTCCCGCCGAGCCCCCGCGCCGCTGCGGGCGCGCCCGCGGAACACCGCAGGCACATATCATCAGCGACTATTCCATCAGGTCCGAACCGTCGTCCATAAACGCTGGCGATGTGCGCTGATCTGGGCCTTCGCTACCGGATCCAGCGGCGCGAGGTGCGTTCCCACGAGCCGGCCGCGGTGCCGTCAAGTACCGGGTCGATGAAGGCGCGGACCACCGCTAGAGCGCCGTCAAGCGTGCGCGCGGTGTCGAGCAGGGAGCGCCGGGCCTCGGCTGCGTACCCGCGTTCCCATAGTGCGGGGTCAGGGACGTCGAAGTGCCCGGGTACTGTCAGGCCCCGTCGGTCGAACTCCGAGCGCAGCGCGAAAGACTGGGCTTCCGCTGAGACCGACGCTCCGTTGACGATCGCTACCAAATCGACGAGGTCACGGTAGCGAGTCGATGGTCGCCTCGTCTCTCCGTGTTCTTCGTAGGTCGCAGCGATCTTGTCGGCGATGTGGTCTGCGAGCGGGTACGCGCGATATCCATGCTGTTCCACCCCAGGGATAACGCCTTGGGCCAGCGGAGCCACTGCCTCTGGCTGGCCGGTCATCCGGATGCCTGATCCGACGAGGTCGACGTGGAACGCAAGCCATGTCGTGGTGCCTATGCGGCCATCTACTGGAAGCCGCACGGCATTGTTGCTGATTGGCGTTCGGCCGCCGATCTCGAAGCTGAACCAGTCGCCGGCGTCGGTGGCCGCCGCGCGGCGCAGCGTGGTCTCCGCGGCTTCCCGCTCCGTCTCCAGGTAGAGGTCAATATCGAGAGTTCCGCGCACGCCAAGGTCGCGGGCGAGAAGGGCGGTAGCTCCCTTGATAATCCATCTGTCGTCAGCGAGGTAAAGCCGCTCTATTAGCCGGTCGTAGGCGACCTGCCGCTGCAGTTGCTGCAGGGTCCATCGCCCCCCTTTGGCCGCTTCCTTGAGCCGGTCGGTAAGTGCCCGGCGGAAAGCTGCGGGCGTCGCGTATCGGCTCCGGGCGCTCACGACTTCATCCCGGCGGCCCGGTCGACGCGTGCCCGCGCCTCGTCCATCCAGCGCTCCTTTTCGGGATCACTGGCCAGGTCCAGGAACCAGGCAAGCAGTTCAAGACCCGATCCCTTGGCGAGCCCGAACCTGGCTGCATGAGGCGCGAGGCCGTCCGCGAACGCACCCGGATCCTCATAAGCCAGGCGGATCGCGTCAGCGATGAGCCGGGCTATTCCCTCAGGATCCTCGTGGTCCCGCAGCAGGTCTGACGCGATGCGCGAGGGTCGGGTGACTGGAAGACCGCGCAGGTTGGCCAGCTCTCGATCGTCGACGACCCGGAGGTGGACGCGAACGTCCTGCCGTCTGGTCTGTCTGCGCTTCGTCATGGTGAACTCGTGCCGGTCAGCCGGGAAATGCCCCAGCCCGTACACCGCTGCCGCCGACCGATGAGAGACGACGCCCTGGTTGGCGGTGCGTTCCCATGCCGGGACGGTGGGCGCGAGCTGAAGCCATGCGGCGCGGAGGTCAAGGTGGTCGGCGATTGGCGCGACGACCAGCCGGTAAACACCCGTCGCCACTCGCTCGAGGCCACTTCCCGGCGCCGTCAGGCGCTCCAGTGTCGTGGTGCCGACCCCAGCCGCTAGGACCTGCTGTCGTGTGACAAGACCCCACTGATCCTGGGCGAGTTCCTGGAGTCGGAGCAGTCCTGATTGTCTCTGCACTACTTCATAATACCCCTTGGAAGGGGCCTATTGAAGTACTCCACGGGGGTGTACACACCTGGCGCTGTCTCACCGGCCGTCCCGCGGAGAGCCAAACTGGGAGCCAACGTCAGCAGGCGCCCAACGTCGTCAGGCGCCGTCAGGCGGATCTCGTTGCAGGTCAGAGCCACGTAGGGCGACCGTGAGCGCTGTCTGGCCTGGTTCGGGTTTGCCTCCTAAGCAGTAGGCCGCAGGTTCGAGTCCTGCTCGGGGCGCAAGATCAGCAGGTAGAGGCAATTTTTCGCCATTCCGTTCAGGGGCTGATCGAAGCGTGGACGGGTCTCCGGTCAACGCCGCGCCGGACGAACACGATGCCATCGCGTGGTTCACCGGAGACGCGCTCGGAGAATTGTGCCTGGCTCACGACAGTTACCTTGGGATGTTCAGCAAGGTTCTTGCCGAGCATCGAGCCTGACCACGACCGAGCACGCGCTCTCATCGGC
>JBOHCP010000254.1:0-7381 GCA_050698875.1 Streptosporangiaceae bacterium
TATCTGAGGTGTCACAGGCACTCACCGCGCAACCCCCACGTCAGGCACCACCCCGGCGGCCACGCCGCGCGAGGCGACTGGTTGCTGCCCACCATGCGGTGGATGTTTCCGGTCAGCACGCGGTTGGGAACTGACGGGAACCAACCAGGAATAACGGGCAAACGGCCGACCGTCAGAAACCGGAGTTCACGGGCCGCCTGCCGCGTCTTGAGCCACGCGGTTGACTTGCGTCGACACGAAACGAAACAGGCCGCTGCACGCGTCTGCGCCGGCGAGCAGGGTCTGGAGCTGCAGGAGCGCGGCATGGCTGGTGTGCGCGGTGAGTGCCGTTCGAGCAGCTGTGGCGCGGGGTGCAGCAGGAACGGATACAGCAGCCCGTCGGGCTCGGCGAGATCCAGCGCACGCTCAAGGGCGCGTCCGGAGGCAGCGGCGTCACCGAGTCCGTCCTGGGCGACAGCGTCCAGAAGGAACGCAGTGACCAGCCACCCTGGGTGAGGACCGGGAGCCGATCCGTCCAGCACAGATCACGCTTCGGTAAGTGCTCGCGGATCAAGCAACGGTGGCAAATCCCAGCGAGCGCTGGTCATCGTGACCCGTGCGGCCGCAAAGGCTTGACACCGCATTTGTGAGCGTTAACATCAGCCCGTCACGGGTGTTAATGCTCATACTCGCCGACTCCCCGCGGCGTCGCGCAGCAGCACGCTTGGAGGACGCGTCCATGGCCAACAGCCAGCTGAGTGCCGAGGCTGATGAGAACGCCCTGGCGGACGATCAGGTGGCGTCGGCCACTGTCCGGTCGCTCATTCTCCAAGGCCAGACCATCCTTGGTATCGAGCTCGGCTCGACGCGGATCAAGGCGTGTCTGATCGGTTCTGACAGTGCCCCGATCGCGGCGGGTGGCGCGGAGTGGGAGAACGAACTGGTCGCCGGGGTGTGGACCTACTCGCTTGATGCGGTGTGGTCTGGGCTCAGAGATTGTGTCGCCGACCTCCTGGCGGATGTCGAGCGCCGATACCAGGTGCGGCCATCGAGGTTCCGCGCGGTCGGAGTGTCCGGGATGATGCACGGCTATCTCGCATTCGACGCCAGCGGCCAGCTCTTGGTGCCGTTCCGGACGTGGCGCAACACGACGACCGGACAGGCGGCTGCGGAGCTGACCAGGACGCTGGGTGTCAACGTACCGCTGCGCTGGTCGGTCGCTCACCTGCTCCAGGCAGTGCTCAACAACGAGCCGCATGTGCCTCACATCCGGTTCCTAACGACGCTGGCCGGGTACGTGCACTGGCGGCTTACGGGCCGACAGGTGCTGGGTGTCGGTGACGCGTCGGGAATGTTCCCGATCGACCCGGCGACGAAGAATTACGACCAGCGCATGCTTCGGCAGGTCGACGCGCTGGTGGCCGCTCGGGTTCCGGAGTTGCGAGTCGCCGACTTGCTGCCTGAGGTACTTGTAGCCGGCCGAGATGCAGGAAGGCTTACGCAGGAGGGTGCCGCCCTGCTGGACCCCGGCGGGACGCTGCGCCCTGGTGCCCTGTTCTGCCCGCCTGAGGGCGATGCGGGTACCGGCATGGTATCGACCAACTGTGTCCGGCCGCGCCTCGGAAGTGTGAGCGTCGGCACGAGCATCTTCGCGATGGTCATACTGGAGAAGCCGCTGCAGCAGATGCACCCGGAACTCGACCTGGTGACCACGCCAGCGGGTGACCTCGTCGCGATGGTGCACTGCAACAACGGCGCATCTGAGTTAAGAGCGTGGGCGACAGTATTCGAACAGTTCGCGACGGCCCTCGGCCGACCGGCCAAGCCCGACGACGTGTTCGGCACGCTGATGCGGGAAGCCCTGGCCGGAGAGGCAGACGGCGGTGGCCTGCTGGCTTACAACTATCTGTCCGGCGAGCCGATCACCGGGATGACAGAGGGGCGCCCGCTGCTGGTGCGCACACCGGACAGCCGGCTAACGCTAGCAAACTTCGCTCGCACCCAGGTCTACTCCGCGTTCGCGACGCTCAGTCTGGGAATGCACGTACTTGCCCAGGAGGGAGTCGAACTCGAGTCGCTGTTCGCGCAAGGCGGGCTATTTCGAACCCCAGGTGTCGCGCAGCGTCTGCTCGCTGCGGCCCTCGGTGCACCGGTCGCCGTCGGGCGCACTGCCGACGAGGGCGGCGCCTGGGGAATCGCGCTCCTCGCGGCCTACCTCGGCACTGCTCCCACCCTCTCCCTCGAAGACTTCCTGAGCACCCACGTCTTCGTTGACGCATCGTTCGTCGTTATGGACCCCGCCGTTCGGGATGTCGAGGGCTTTGCGGCCTTCCTCAGCCGCTACCGTGACGGGCTCCAGATCGAACAGGTGGCAACTAAGGCGGTCCCAGGGGGCGTGCAATGAGCGCCGCAGAGACGGGGCGCTACCGCTTGAGGAGCGTTACCGAGCGGGTTGCCCTGGCACGTGTGCAGGTTGCAGCGTTGCACGCGGAGCTGCCGAGGTGGGGACTCGTCGTGTGGACGGCCGGAAACGTATCGCAACGGGTGGCAGCCAATCCCGATGCCGGCCCGGATGAGCACGACCTGCTGGTCATAAAGCCGTCAGGTGTCACCTACGACGAACTGACGCCCGAGGCGATGGTGGTCTGCGACCTGGAAGGGAACGTGGTTGACGGCGACCACGCACCGTCGAGCGACACCGCCGCGCACGCTTATGTCTACCGGCACATGTCGCGAGTGGGCGGGGTTGTGCATACCCACTCGACTTATGCGACGGCATGGGCAGCACGGGGAGAGGAGATCCCGTGCGTGCTGACCATGATCGCCGACGAGTTCGGCGGGCCGATCCCGGTCGGGCCGTTCGCAACCATCGGGGACGACTCGATCGGCAAAGGTATCGTGCAGACCCTCTGCGCCTCGCGCTCGCCTGCAGTCCTGATGCAGGGACACGGCCCCTTCACGATCGGGTCCGACGCCCGTGCGGCCGTTAAGGCGGCGGTGATGCTCGAAGAGATCGCCCGGGTCGTCCACCATGCTCGCGAGCTAGGCGAGCCCCTCTCGATCGCGCCGCAGGCGATCGACGTTCTCTATCACCGCTACCAGAACGCTTACGGCCAACGGCCCGCTCGGATAGCTGCGACCAGCGTCGATGAGGGAGCATGAGCATGCAGGACCCCTTCCACAGCGTCGAAGTCTGGTTCCTCACCGGGAGCCAGGACCTCTATGGCGCCGATGTTCTCGCTCAAGTTGCCTCCCAGTCACAGCAAGTCGCGGGGCTGCTGGACGCGGCAGACCAGGTACCTGTCCGCGTGGTGTGGAAGCCGGTGCTCAAGGACTCCGAGTCGATCCGACGGATGATGCTCGAGGCTGCGGCCGTCGACCGGTGCGTCGGGCTGATCGCGTGGATGCACACGTTCTCGCCGGCGAAGATGTGGCTGCGCGGGCTGTCGGTGCTGTCAAAGCCGCTCCTGCAACTCCACACGCAGGCGAACATTCAGCTGCCATGGTCCGTGATCGACATGGACTTCATGAACCTCAACCAGGCCGCGCACGGTGACCGCGAGTTCGGGTACGCGCTGACCCGCATGGCCGTGCCGCGCAAGGTCGTGGTCGGGCACGCCTCGGACGCTCGCGTGCAGAAGGCGGTCGGGGTATAGGCGCGGGCCGCTGTAGGCGGCGCCGTCCTGCGCTCGCTGCGCCTGGCGCGCTTTGGCGACAACATGCGCCAGGTAGCGGTCACCGAGGGTGACAAGACCGAGGCCGAGATCAGGTTCGGAGTCTCAGTGAACACGTGGGGCGTGAACGACCTGGTCGAGCGCGTGAACGTCGTGCCCGACGGCGACGTCGACGTGCTCGTCCAGGAGTACCTGCAGCTGTACGACGTGATGCCCGAGCTCCGGCCCGGCGGCGGACGCCACGAGTCGCTGCGCTACGCGGCGCGCATCGAGGCTGGATTGCGCTCGTTTCTGGCGGATTGGGACTTCGGCGCCTTCACCACGAACTTCGAGGACCTCGGCGGCCTGCGCCAGCTCCCTGGCCTTGGCGTGCAGCGGCTGACGGCCGACGGATACGGCTTCGGGCCTGAGGGCGACTGGAAGACCGCCATCCTCGTGCGGGTCGCCAAGGTCATGGGCTACGGCCTGCCGGGCGGGGCGTCGCTCATGGAGGACTACACCTACGACCTCACTCCGGGCAAAGAGGTCATCCTCGGGGCCCACATGCTCGAGGTCTGCCCCTCGCTAACCAGCGCACGGCCCAGGCTGGAGATCCACCCGCTCAGGATCGGCGGACGAGAAGACCCCGTGCGGCTCGTCTTCGAGGCCGACCCAGGCCCCGGTCTTGTCGTCGCCATGAGCGACATGCGCGACCGATTCCGGCTCGTGGCCAACGTCGTGGACCTCCTCCCGGCGCCTCAGCGGCTCCCCAGGCTCCCGGTCGGCCATGCCATCTGGCGACCCGAGCCTGATCTCCAGACGTCCGCGGCCGCATGGCTTCTGGCCGGCGCGGCACACCACTCCGTCATGACCACGGCGCTCGGCATCGAGGCCTTCGAGGACCTTGCACGGATGTCCGGCACCGAGCTCGTTACGATCGACCGAACGACCACCGTGCCGGAAGTCGAACGCGAGTTGCGCTGGAATGCGGTCTACCACCGGGTGGCCAGCGGCGTCTAGTACGCCGTAACTCGACCGATCAAACGGTAGCTCGGCCTAAGCGAGACTGAGCACGAGCGCGACCCAAGCTCGACCGGGTTAGGCCATCCACACGAGCGTTCTCACGAGCCTCAGGGCATCGATCTCGTGGCCTTGTGTCCATCACGCCACTGCCGAGAGTTGGGTTACCTCGCAAGCTCCGCGAGCGCCGCCGTGGCTCAGCACGACACCGTTCGCCTCGGCGATCGCTACCGGCGGGTCGCACGCAATCATCGTCATGGTGCGGTGCAGTCCACGTCCGTCCTCATGCAACCGGTCCGTACCGGTCCGCAGGCCGGCCCGCCACGCCAACCTCGGAACAGAACAAGCGGCCCGAGTTCGGGTAGCGCTCGCGGGTGTCAGCCGTCATATCTTCCTGTGAGGTGGTGATGAACAGCGTGCCGAGACCAGGGCCGCCGAAGCAGCAGCTGCTGACCTGCGGTGCATCCACCTCGACAGTCGCTAGTAGCTCCCCTGCAGGCGAATAACGGCGAACTGACCATCCGTTCCACAGAGCGACCCAGAGGCAGTCCTCGGCGTCGATGGTCATGCCGTCCGGCTGACCTTCCTGCGGGTCGATGGTGACCACCGTCGTCGGGTTCGTCAGCTGTCCATCGGAGTGCACATCGAAGCGCTCGATGCGCTGGGTCGGGGTGTCGATGAAGTACATCCGGGTGCCGTCGGATGACCAGGCAAGTCCGTTGGAGATTGTTAGCTCTCGCAGGACCACGCTGAGGTCGCCATGGGGCCCCAGGTGATATAGCGTCCCAGCTCCCTCGCTCTTGTCCCATGCCATGCTCCCAGCCCAGAACGCGCCGCTCGGGTCGCATTTGCCGTCGTTCATGCGCATCCGTCGGACGGCCGCCGACTCGGGCTGAGCGAGGAGTTGCACACTGCCGTCCAGGTGCAGGCGGGCGAAGCCCGCTGCGCACGCTATCATCCATGCCTCTGTCTCTGCTGACGGCACGACAGCGCCGACCGGAGCACCGACGTCATAGGTTCGCGTGATGATCAGCTCGTCCAGGTGCTTGTCAAACACGGCGACGTTGACGAGGCCTGCGTACTGGTCGACCCACAGGAGTGTGTCGGTGCGCTGGTCCCAGCAGGGTCCTTCGCCATGATCGCTGCGCAACGCTATCGTCGGCCTACTGTGGAATGTTCGCACCACACCTCCTGGCCCTTCTGTGACCAGCGACGGTTGGCCTCCGAGTCAGAAGGCCGCCGTGCACCCACGAGCGAGGGGAGGGAGACCGACCATTGCCCCTCGAAAGCCGCAGACCTCTTCGCCTGATTCAATCCCTGAGAGGGCTGGCTGTCGAACTCGAGCACCGCTAAGTGACAGACGCTCACGGGCCAGAAAGTAACGTCTGCCCGATTGGAATTGCCCCATAGGCGCGTGCGGTCCGGCTCGGCCAGGGGTGTCGCGAGTCGGCTCGGCAGGCACCGTAGAAGCTGGGTTATAGTTTGGCCAGTCTCGGCGGAGGGGCGCAATGGCGGCTTCTGCACGCAGTCAGCCGGCGCGGCCGTTGATGGTGGACGTCGCCAGGCGGGCCGGGGTTTCCCACCAGACGGTCTCGCGCGTGCTGAACAATCACCCTAATGTCAGGCCGCAGACCCGCGCTGGCGTGCTGGCCGCGATCCGGGATCTCGGGTACCGGCCCAACGCCGCGGCACGAACACTAGTCACCGGCCGGACGAATGCCCTCGGGGTGATCAGCTTCGACACCACGCTGTACGGACCGGCGTCGATGCTGTACGGCATCGAGCGAGCCGCGCGGCCTGGCTACTCGGTTGCGATCGCGAGCCTGCAGGCATTCGATCGCCCCGCTCTGCTGGACGCCGTTGAGCGCCTTCTCGACCAGGGGGTCGAGGGAATCATCGTGATCGCCCCGGTGACGACCGCGGTCGCCGCGCTCAGCGGGCTTGCCCCGAACATTCCACTGGTGGCGGTGGGGTGCCTGGCCGACGTGCCGCTGCCATCGGTGGCCATCGACAACAATGCAGGAGCCGCTCAGGCGACGCAGCACCTGCTCAGCCTCGGCCACGAGACCGTCTATCACGTAGCTGGGCCAAAGACGTGGCTGGATGCGCAGCAGCGGATCGCAGGCTGGCGCGACGCTCTGCGGGCGGCTCAGGCGGCCGAGCCTGACCTGCTCCGCGGCGACTGGTCGGCGCGGTCTGGATATGAGCTGGGCCAGCAACTGTCCGGGATGCCGGATGTCACTGCGGTGTTGTGTGGCAACGACTCGATGGCGCTTGGGGTGCTCCGCGCGTTCGCCGAGTCCGGCCGGAAGGTACCCGATGACGTCAGCGTCGTCGGGTTCGATGACATAGCCGAGGCACCCTACTTCCTGCCGCCGCTCACGACGGTGCGGCAGGACTTCGGTGAGCTCGGGCGGCGGGCGTTGCATCTGCTGATCGAGCACATTGACCATGGGCAGCCGCCGGGCCCGCTGCTGCCGATCTCGCCCGACCTCGTGATCCGGGCCAGCACGGCTCCACGGCTGTTTGCCCGGGATCGCCGCGGAGCTTCGCCGCGCGCATAGCTCTGGCCGGTACCGCGGCTATCAGACCGACGGTCCGGGCCGTCACGCCGTTCACTTCGACGCGATCGGCGAGGACGGGCGGTTCGGGTTGGCGTGCAGCCGCGCAGTGCTGACGAGAGTCCCGCCGCACAACCCGCTCCGCAAGATTCTTGATCTTCTGACTAT
>JBOHCP010000255.1:0-7378 GCA_050698875.1 Streptosporangiaceae bacterium
GTACCCGGTGCCGCGGCACGGCCCGCGGCGCATCGACAGTCCCGACGTGGCGCAGCTGGCCGGCACGCTGACCGACCAGCTGCGGGAGGAGGTGCGGCGGCATGGTAACTGACCAGGCGCGGCAGGGTCTGGACAGCCTTGAGCTCGGCGCGGTGCCGGGCGACCGTGGCCCGGCCCGGTTCGCCCGCAAGGCCTGGACCGCCGGGTGGCCCAAGCTGCTCGCGGTCGCGCTGGTGCTCGCGATCTGGGAGATCGTGCACCTGACGGGCTGGAAGCACCCCGTCCTTGCCAGCCCGGCCGCGGTGCTGTCCGACCTGTGGCACCTGGTCAGGCACGGGCAGCTCTGGGCAGCCATCGGCGTGACCATGAAGCGGGCGCTGATCGGTTATCTGGTGGCGATGCAGTGCGGGTCAGCAGTCGGGCTGCTGGTGGCGAGGATCCCGCCGCTGCGCGCGGCACTCGGATCGATCATCACCGGCCTGCAGACGATGCCCTCGATCGCGTGGTATCCGTTCGCGAGGCGTTTGCCTGGCGCAGCCTCATGGCCGGCGAGCTGGTCGTGTCGATCGTGGACCACCCGGCATCGGCGTGCTGCTCAACACCGACGAGCGCAGCCAGGACTTCACTGGCGTCACCGCGATCATCATCGTGATCCTGATCATCGGCATCGTGGTCGACATGATCAGCAGGGCCGACACCGCGCTGCGCCGGCGCCGCGGCCTGCTCAATCCGCGGCCACGAGCTGACCAGGAGCGTTCCCGGCCAAGCGGTCAGTGCGGCCCGTGCCGGTACACGCCGAACACGTTGCCTGCCGGATCGCGCAGCGCGCCGGCCTCCAGGTGGTCAGCCACGGCGACCGGGCCATGCACCCGCGCCCCGCCGAGTTGGGTGGCGGCGGCGAGGGTGGCCGGCACGTCGGTGACGCTCGCGTAGACGGTTACCCACGGTCCTGGCCCGCCGGTGCCGATGCCGCCGCGGATGCCGCGGCTCGTGCCGGTGTCGACCATCCCGTAGCCGGCGCCTTCCGCCGCGCTGACCTGCCAGCCGAAGATCTCGGTGTAGAAGCGCCGACCGCGCACGGCGTCCGTGCCCGGGATCTCGAACCTGTCCACCGGCGCGGCGCCGGGCAGGCCGGCCGCGGGTGTCTCAGCCTGCGCCGCCGTGGGGACGCCGGACTCCCCTGAACCGAGCACGAGGCCGACGACTAGGCCCTGGATGTCCTCGAACAGCGCGCAGGTCACCATGCCGGGCAGCTCGGTGATGGGCCGAACCGTCTTGCCGCCGACCAGGTTGATCTTGTCCAGCGCCGCCTGAAGATCGTCGGTCTCGATGGAGAAGGTCGCCATGGCCGGGCTGTCGGCGGCCCTCGCGACGACGCCGTTGATCCCGCCGCCGGTGTTGATCAAGGTGCAGCCGATATCCGGCACCGGCTGCACCTGCCAGCCGAACAAGTCCGCGTAAAACCCGGCAAGCTGCCGATCGTCCGGGCCGCTGAGCTCGAAGTGCACTACCGGATGCGCCATGCGTGACCTCCCACGCTGCCCGTCGGTCGCCGGTCTGGCATAGACACAAGCGCGGCTCCGCTCAGCTGACGGCACTGCCCGCCGCGGGCAGCACGCACCCGCGGACGGCGGCCAGGGCGGCAGGACTAGCTGCTGCCGAGAATCCTCGCTTTCGCCGCGGCGAACTCCTCGTCGGTCAGCGCGCCCTGCTCATGCAGCCCGGCCAGCTGGCTGAGCTGGTCCGCGGCCGACGCCGGCGGGGTGCCGGTGCCCTGAGCCGGCTGGGCAGCCTGCATCTGCGGCTGGCCCTGCTGACCTTCGAGGTCGGCGATGCGCTGATCCTGGTCTTCCTCGGCGCTGGCCTGCTCAGCGGACCGGCGGCCCATCGCCCGTCCCGCGGCGAACGTGCCGCCGACCGCCGCTGCCCGCAGCAGTGGCCTGCGGCGCACGAGCCCTCGTCTGCCGTACATCGTGCAGTCCTTCCTCCGCTGCGTGCGCTCAGATATCGGCTTCGGTCGGCAGCTCGAGGCCGAGTGCAACCATGATCTCCGGCGCCGCCGCCACCACCCTCGTCATGCCGGTCTGCGGCGCCACGGCGGTCAGCACGCCGAGAATCTCCCGCGGTGTCGCGCCGACGTCGAGCGCCGCCTGAACCTGGAACAGGTAGGACGCGGGGGCCGCGTCCATGGCTACCAGCGCCGCGATTTTCACCAGCGCGAAGCACTTCGGATCCAGGCTGCTGTCGGCCCGCAGCTGTTCCCGCAGATCGGCGACCTCGCCCAGAACCCCGGAATCGCCCATGGCGAGCGCCGCCAGCGTGTCACTGGTCGCGCGATCGACCGCATTGCCAGATCCGGATATGCTCACGTGCTTCCCCCGATGGCTGGTGTCCGCCGCCCCGCCGGCCGCGGCCTACTGTGAGCGTGCGCCGTGCCACGGCGGCAGTCATCACCCGGCCGGAGTGAAGCTTATGGTCACGGGGTCATGGCATGGTGTGGGTAACGGCGGCCGCACGGGGGCTGGGAAATCATGCTCGACGCCATACTGAACGTTGTCTGGCTTGTGCTCGAGGGCATCTGGATGGCCATCGCGTACGTCATTGCCGGCATCATCTGCTTTGTCTTGATAATTACTATCCCATTCGGGATTGCCGCTTTCCGGATCGCTGGGTACGTGCTGTGGCCATTCGGTCGTACCGCCGAGCGCCGACCGGACGCCGGACTGGGCTCGGCGATCGGCAACATCGTGTGGATCATCCTGTTCGGCTGGTGGCTCGCGCTTGGCCACCTCATCGCCGGCGTGGTCATGTGCCTGACGATCATCGGCATCCCGCTGGGTCTCGCCAGCTTCAAGATCATCCCGGTCAGCCTGCTGCCGCTGGGCACGCGGATCGTGCCGACCCGCCGCACGTACGCCTGACGGCAGTAGTGCCCGGCGTTTTCCTGGCGTCTTGCGCATCCCTCGCTGGCGTGGTGCCATGACCGTCAGGTAGTCGTGCGGGCGGGAAGGACGCGGTCATGAGCGAGATCGCAGCGGAGCGTGCGGCGCTCTGGGCGGAGTCGGCGGGCAGGACGCTGTGCGACGCGCTGGCCGCCACGGCGGACCGGTACGGCCAGCTGCCGGCGCTTTCCGACCGGGACGACGACGGACCGTGGCAGACGCTCACCTGGGGGCAGACGCGCCAGCGAGCGCTGGAGCTGGCCGCGGGTTTCGTCGAACTCGGGCTGCGGCCAGGCGACCACGTCGCGCTGATGCTGCCGAACCGGCTCGAGCACGTGCTCGCGGACCTGGGCGTGCTGCACGCCGGCGGGATTCCGGTGACGTTCTACGCGACGCTGGCGCCGGAGCAGGTCGCCTTCGTGGCCGCCAACTGCGACGCCACGATAGCCGTCCTGGACGGCGCGGGCGAGCTGAGCCGCTGGCAGCAGGTGCTGGCGCGACTGCCGTCGCTGCGGGCCGTCATCGTCAGGGACGCGGCCGCCTGCCCGGCCGAACCGCCATACCTGAGCTGGGACGCCCTGGCGACGCTCGGCGCTCAGCGACACGCGGCCAGCCCGGAACTCGTGGCCGCCCGGGTTGCGGAGATCCGCCCGGACGACCCCGTGACGCTGCTCTACACCTCGGGAACCACGGGGAACCCGAAGGGCGTCGTCAGCACGCACGCCAACGTGTTCTACGAGGTGGCCACCGCCACGACGGCCGGAATCTCGCCGATGCACGTGCGCTGGGTTTCCTACCTGCCGCTCGCGCATATCGCCGAGCGGGTGCTCACCCTGTACCTGGGGATCTGCCACGCGCGCCACGTGTACTTCTGCCACGACGCGGCGAGCCAGCTCCTCGTCACCCTGACCGACGTCAGGCCGACCGCGTTCTTCGGCGTGCCGCGGATCTACGAGAAGGTCATGGCGGGCATCCAGGCGCTGCTGGCGGCCGAGCAGGACGAGGGCAAGCGTGCCGCGGTGGAACAGGCTATGGCCACCGGACTGGAGTACGTGCGCAGCCGCCAGTACGGCGAGACCACGCCCGACGAGCTGGCCGGCCGGTTCGCCGCGGCAGACGAGCTGGTCCTGCGCCCCATCAGGTCGCTGCTCGGACTGGCCGAGGCGGACATCCTCGTGAGCGGGGCTGCGCCGTTCCCCCCGGAGGTCGGTACCTTCTTCGCCGGACTCGGCATGCAGATCCTCGATGTCTACGGGATGAGCGAGACCACCGGCGCTTTCACCGCCAACACGCCGCGCGCGTTCCGGCTCGGCACCGTAGGCCAGCCGGTGCCCGGCATGGAGGTGCGGATCGCCGATGACGGGGAGATCCTCACCCGCGGGCCGCTCACCACGCCCGGCTACCTGAACCTGCCTGAGCAGACTGCGGATCTGATCGACGCCGAGGGCTGGGTGCACACGGGCGACATCGGCAGCATCGACGCCGATCGCTTCGTCCGCGTGGTGGACCGGAAGAAGGAGCTGATCATCACCGCCGGCGGGGAGAACGTGTCGCCGGCGGCAGTGGAGAATCTGCTGGTTGCGCATCCGCTGGTCGGTCAGGCCCTGGCCTACGGCGACCGTCGGCCCTACCTGGTAGCGCTGCTGACACTCGACAGCGGGGTGGCTCAGGCCTGGGCGCGAGCACACGGCATCCAGGCGGCCTCGCTGGCAGAGCTGGCAGCCAATCCGGGCGTGCTCGCCGAGGTCGGACGAGCTGTCGAGGCGGCGAATGCCCGGCTCGCCCGGGTACAGCAGGTGAAGTACTGGGAACTGCTGCCCGTGGAGTGGACCGCGGAGAGCGAAGAGCTCACCCCGACCCTGAAGCTGAAGCGGCGCGTCGTGCACGCCAAGTACGCCGACGTGATCGACGGCCTCTACCGGGGCTGACCCGGCTGCCCCGTCCGGCGGCCCGGCTCGCGGCGCGTGCCGCGGCGGCCGCTACCTGGTCGTTCCAGCTGTAGACGCGCCGGCAGCCGCGTCGGTGCGGCCGGGCTGGCTAGGCCGCAGATCGGTCTCGTGCACGCTGACCTGCCTGGTGCCCGGGCCGGCCGATGGGGACAGCGCGGGGGAGCCGCCGGCCGCCGCCCGCCCAGCTGATCGCCGGCCGGACGGCGTTAGGTGTCCGCTCGGCCCGCGCGTCCGGCCAGCGCCTGGCGATGATCCCCAGCATCACGCGATTGGCGGGAAGCACCTCGAGCACCAGGGCGCTGACGCCGCGTCGCGCCGCCCGGCCCACAAGGGCCTGCAGCAACTGGCTGCCGACGCCCCGCTGCTGCCAGTCGTCCGCGACCACCAGTCCGATGCTGCTCTGGAGGCCGTGGCCGGTAGCCGCGTCGGCGGCCATCCCGTGCCCGATCACGCCGCCACGGCGGTCGGTGACGAGCAGCACGTCGGCCCGTCCGGTGTCGCTGAGCGCGCGCAGCAGCCCGGTACTCGGCGGCGCCACGCAGGCGAAGAAGCGCAGGTACTGCGAGCTAGGCGACAGCGCGCACACGAAGTCGGCGATAGCCGCCCGGTCGTCCGGTCTGGCCTGCCGCAGCAGCGCCACCTGGGTTCGATCGGTCAGCACCGGGACGCCCATAGACCCAGCATCGTCGTGCTTGCTAAGTCTGTCAAGCAGACCTAGCCTATCGGCATGAGGCGATCGTGGGCGCTCGACTACGACACCGCCAGTTGCACCATCGCGGCGGCACTGGCGATCATCGGCGAGAAGTGGACCTTCCTGGTGCTGCGCGAGGCATTCAACGGCGTCCGCAGGTTTGACGACATGCAGCGGCGCACGGGCATGCCACGCCAGGTGCTGAGCAGCCGGCTAGCCCGGCTGGTCAGTGACGGCATCCTGCGCAAGGCGCCGTATCGAGTGCAGGGCCAGCGGGCGCGCGCGGAGTACCGGCTCACCGAGCAGGGCATCGAACTCTTCCCGGTCGTCGTCGCGCTCATGACCTGGGGGGACAAGTTCGCGGGCGGGCCGGACGGCCCGCCCGTGCTGCTGACGCACCGCGACTGCGGCGCGCCCGTGCACCTGGAGCTGGCCTGTACCGCCGGGCATCTGCTCGGCTCGGCGCGGGATGTGGCGCCGCTACCAGGCCCGGCCGCCCGGCGGATAGCCTGACCGGCTGCGGCGGCGGTGCCCGCCCGGTCACCTGCTCACCGCGGCTAGGTCAGCGTGTCCGGCGGCGGAATGGTCGCTGTCGTGTCCGGGAGCTGGCCGGTTGCGGACGGGAAGCCGGCCCCCTGGGGAACGGGGTAATCCGGGTAGTAGTCATCAGCGTCCGCTGCGAGGTCCGCAGCCGCCAGCATGGAGAACCTGCCCATGGCCAGCGCGCCGATGAAAACAGCGAGCAGACCGAGCGCGGCGAACAGGGTGAGCATCTCGACGTACGCGTGCAGCGACGTTTGCGTCTCGCCACCCGACAGGATCGGGTTGCCGCCCGCGATCGACTTCTTGATCACGATGGCCGTGAAGGTCCGGCCGAGGCCGAACCACGCGCCGCCAAGAGCGGCGAGCAGCCCGCCGGACAGGCCGACGCCCCGATTCCGGGTCACCGCGACGAGCAGGCCGCCGAGCAGGATGGCGGCGCCGGGGACGATCGAGTAGTACAGCCGCCCGTCGTTGTAGGTCCACACCTTGTCCGGCGTGTACCCGAAGTGAAAGTACGGGCCCACGAAGGGCGCCAGGCCACCCCAGAGGCCCAGCAGGATCAGTAGCAGCCCGCAGACTGCACCGCGCCGTCGCGGGATACGGCCTTGAGGGTTCATGTCATCCACTTCCCTGTCCAGTTGGTTCGTTAAAGACTTACACACGCGTTGTGCTCGGCGGCGGGTTCCTTCGGCAAAGTGCTGGTAAATCGGGTCGGAAGAGGTGCTCAGCCACTGCCCGAGAGCGGCAGCCTGCCGGTATGGTCGCGCACGTGGACCCCCGCACGTTGCACTCCCGCACCGAGGTTGTCCTGGCCGCGCCGCGCCCCGCTGCGGCGGGCTAGGGCCGCGCGGGCCTGGAGTAGATGCCATGCACGTCGTCGCGACCGCCGGCCACGCCGACCACGGTAAGTCGGCGCTGATTCAGGCGCTCACCGGAATGGCGCCTGACCGCCCCACGGCAGACCGCCGCCAGGCGATCGACCCGGACCTTAGCTGGCTGACACTGCCCTCAGGCGCGCAGGCGGCGTTCGTCGACGTGCCGGGCCACGACCGCTTCACCGCCACCATGCTGACCGGGGCCGGCCCGGCGCCCGCCGTCATGTTCATCGTCGCTGCCGACCAGGGCTGGCTGCCGGAGTCGGCCGAGGACCTGGCCGTGGTTCGCGCGCTCGGTATCCGGCACGCACTGCTCGTGGTGACCAAGTGTGACCTCGCTGACCCGGCGCCCGTGCTGGCCGACGCGACCGCCAGGAT
>JBOHCP010000256.1:0-7303 GCA_050698875.1 Streptosporangiaceae bacterium
GCGTTCTTCTCAGGTCACGCTGCTTGCGAGGATTGTCGCCGCCTCAGTGAATTCGTCGCGGAATTGCAGGAGTGCGCGCCACTGCTGTGGGATTGCGGACGCGCCATCACGTGCGCCGAGTAGCCCTCCGGCGATGGCGGCATTGGTGTCGTTGCCGAGCGATGTCGATGAGCACCTCTGATATCGGTCGCGGATCGAGGATGGCGGCTACGGCCAGGCTGAGGGATTCCAGGACGAAACCGGAGGCCTCGCCGTCGAGCGGGATGATTCCGGTCGCGGCGATGATCGCGGGCTGGATCCGGCAGCCGAGCTCGATCGCGTCGGCAACCGCTGGGCCGCCGAGTTCGCGCGCGGCCGCCAGGCCGGCACTTACGGCTTGTTCGGGCTGTGTCTCGCGGAGCAGGGCCGCGGCGATCTCGTTGTAGGCGGCGCATGCGACGGTGGCGCGCTGGTCGTCGTGGGTGATCGCGGAGATCTCCATCGACTCGCGGATCCGGCGGCTGCGGTCGGTGACTGCCAGCGCCGTGGGGATGCACCGCATCAGGGAGCCGTTTCCGTCCTGGCCATGGCCGGCTCCGGCCGCTCGCGGGTCGCCGCAGCGGCGGTAGCGCTCCAGACCGTAGTGTGTTGCTCCGCCGATGTCGCGCGGCCGGGAGCCCGGTTCGCGGCCAGGCCAGTCGCCGTCCAGCCAGGCCAGCATGTTGTCTGCGGCGGCGCGCACGATGTCGGCGTGGCCGGGCGCCAGGTAAGCGAGCAGGACCGCGCGGGTCAGGTCGGTGTCTTCGGTGGCGTGGCCAGCCGGCCAGCCGAACGGCCCGCCGCCGACGATGTGACGGAGCCCGTCGGGGTAACGTGCGCGGATCGCCTGCCACGGCATGAACTCCAGCGTGGCGCCCAGCGCGTCGCCGGCGTGCACGCCGAGCAGCGCCCCCACGATGCGGTCATGCGGTCGGGAACTATCGGTTGTTCGGTTCACAGCTGGTCCCGCACGTTCATCAGCGCCAATCCGAGCAGGTTGGTGCCGCGCCAGCGCGACGGCCGGGTCGCGTCGGGGTGGCTCGCCCCCACTCCGATGCCCCAGACGCGGTCACGCGGGCTTGCCTCCACTAGCACCTTCGGGTCGGCGGCGGACAGGAACGCGGCTAGGTCGGGGTTCTGCCGGAACTTGGCCAGGTTTCCGGCGATGACCAGGTCAAAGCGCACCGCTGCCCAGGCCTGCTCGCCGTAGCCGCGGACTGCCCGGCCGGCGGCCTTGGCGTCTTTCGGGCTGGTCGCGGCGAGGACTGCGGCTAGGCCCTGGTCGTCATGGAAGAGGCGGGCCTTGCCGGCCATCATCCAATGCGCGGCCGTCGGGTAGGTGACGCCATCCTCGGTGAACGCGGCGGGCCACCATTGGCTGAAGCAGCCGGGCCCGGTAGCGCCGTCAGGCAGCGGCTGGTGTCCCCAGAAGAACAGGAAGTCGATCGGCTGGCAGGCCGCCTCGGCTGCCAGGACCGCGGCGAGATGCTCGTCGGGACGCATCTGGTCTCCTTCGGGCGCGGCCGGGCACGTGGCCCGGCGCCGGTCTGGGGGTGTTGACATCTCACGGTAGCACGTTAGGCTCAGGTAGAGAGCATCTCAGAGTGAGAAGGACAAGATGCCGGAAAAGGCACCGCCGAGCGAGGAAGAGTTCCTGGCCAGCTATGACCCGCGGGCGTTCGACCCGGTCGCGGTGACGGTCGACGTGATTACGCTGACGATCCGCGACGGCGAGCTGCAGGTGCTGCTGGTGCAGCGCGGCGTCCCGCCGTTCCGGGGCGCCTGGGCGCTGCCGGGCGGGTTCGTGAAGACCGGCAGCGGACCTGGCGGCGAGCGGGTCGAGGAGGACCTGGCCGCCGCCGCGATCCGCGAGCTTGCCGAGGAGACCGGCCAGCAGCCGGGCCGTTTCCATCTGGAGCAGCTGGCGACCTATGGAACGCCCGGACGCGACCCGCGGATGCGGGTCATCTCGGTTGCGTATTTGGCGTTCGCGCCGGAGCTGCCCGACCCGCGCGCGGGCAGCGACGCGCAAGCTGCGGCGTGGGTGCCGATCGGCTCCCTCGGCCTGGCCGACAGCGCCGCTGGGCAGCGGCCGGGCAGCACCCGCAAGCTCGCCTTCGATCATGCCCGGATCCTGGCGGACGGGCTGGAGCGAGCCCGCTCCAAGCTGGAGTACACGCCGCTGGCGACCGCGTTCGTGTCCGAGCCGTTCACCATCTCCGAGCTGCGCGCGGTGTACGAGACGGTGTGGGGCGAGCCGCTGCACGCCGCGAACTTCCACCGCAAGGTCCTGTCGGTTCCCGGTTTCGTGAAAAGCACCGGCCAGACCACCGAGACCGGCGGCCCGCGCGGCGGCCCGCGGGCACGGCTGTACCGGCGCGGTGACGCGCGGCTGCTGCACCCGGCGCTGCTGCGGCCAGGCATGGAGGAGGGCATCCGCTGAGATGACCGCCGAGGAAGCCTTGACGCTCATCGAGACGGCCGCCTGCCCGCGAGCCCTGTTCGGCCGCGATGCGGGCCGCGACTACCGCCGGCTGGCCCGGCTGACCCACCCCGACGCGCACCCGGGCAGCCCGCGGGCGGCGGCGGCATTCGCCCGGCTCGCCGCGCTATGGCGCCAGCACTGCGGCAGGACGACTCCCGGCCGGCTGTCCTGCGCCGGGGACATCGCGAACCTGTACGAACACGAGCGCGGGTTGGTCAAGATCGCCCGCGACCCGGCGGACAACGACCTGATGGACCGGGAGGCCGCAGCGCTCCGCGGCCTGCAGGCTGGCGGGGATGCGCGCCTCCGGCCGTATGTTCCAGCCCTGGTTGAATGCCAGCGGCACCGCGACCCGGACACCGGCGCCGAGCGCAGGGCCAACGTGCTCGGCCGCCTCTACGGGTTCGTGACACTGGCCGAGGTGCACGCCGCGTATCCCGGCGGGCTCGATGCCCGCGACGCCGCGTGGATGTGGCGCAGGCTGCTCGTCGCCGCCGGGTTCGCCCACCGCGCCGGCGTCATCCACGCCGCCGTGCTCCCCGAGCACGTGCTCATCCACCCCGCGCAGCACGGCCTGGTCCTGGTCGACTGGTGCTACTCCATCACCGCGCCTGGCGGGCTGGCCGCTGCCGTTCCCGCCCGCTACGCCAGCTGGTACCCGCCCGAGGTGGGCGATTGCCGACCGCCGGGCCCGGACCTGGACATCTGGCTGACGACCTGGTGCATGACGCAGCTCATCGGCGACCCGATACCGGCGCCGCTGGCCGCCTTCGCGCGCGGCTGCACGCTGCGCAGCCCGGGCCGCCGCCCGGCCGACGCGTGGCGGCTGCTCGCCGAGCTGGACGCGGTGCTGGAGCGCCTGTACGGACCCCGCAAATTCCGCCCGTTCACCATGCCGGCCTGAGTACCGGCAGAAAGGAAGATCACCATGGGAAGCGGACTGTGGTCCACCAACGTCTACGACGCAGCGGCGCGATTCCGCGCCGCCACCGGCGCCAGCGCCTTCGCCTACAGCGACGCCGGCGCCACCACCTTGCACCCGCTACTCGACCCGAACGGCGTCACCCGGGGAAGCCGCGACTCGGCCGAGCACCCGCAGTCGCTGGCCATCGCCGTCCTGTTCGACGTCACCGGCTCGATGCGCCAGGTACCCCGCGCGCTCCAGGCCAAGCTGCCGCAACTACTCGGCCTGCTGCTGCGGCACGGCTACGCCGGACACCCGCACATCATGTTCGGTGCGATCGGTGACGCCACCTGCGACCGGGCGCCGCTGCAGGTCGGCCAGTTCGAATCCGACAACCGGATGGACGACGACCTCGGCCGGATCCTGCTCGAAGGCGGCGGAGGCGGCCAGAAGACCGAGTCCTACGACCTGGCCCTGTACTTCATGGCCAGGCGCACCGCCATCGACTGCCACGAAAAGCGCGGCAAGCGCGGGTACCTGTTCATCATCGGCGACGAGATGGCTTACCCGCGCGTCAAGCGCGGTGAGGCAGGCCGCATCATCGGCGACGGCCTGGAGGCCGACATCCCGCTCCGCGAGATGGTCAGCGAAGTGCAGCGGAAGTGGGACACCTACTACATCCTTCCGGAAGGAGCCAGCTACGCCGGCGACCGCCAGGTCCTGGACTTCTGGCGCAGGCTCCTCGGCCAGAACGTCATCGAGCTGGCCGACCTGGACGCCGTCTGCGAGACCATCGCGCTCACCATCGGCATCGGTGAGGCAGCGATCGACCTCGACGAAGGTCTGGCCGACCTGCAAGACGTCGGCTCGGCCGCGGGCGGCACCGTTTCCAAGGCCCTCGCGACGATGGGCCCCCGGCACGGCACGATCGTCGTCGCCGATGCACCCGCCGACTTGTCCGGCGCCAGCGGGAACGTTCGACTGTGAACCACGTCATCGTGGTCGACCTGGGCTACGGTGACGCCGGGAAGGGCACCGTGGTGGACTGGCTCTGCTCCCGCGAGCGCAGCAGGCCGGTCCACGCGGTGGTCCGCTTCAACGGCGGTGCCCAGGCCGCGCACCACGTCGTCACCCGCGACGGCCGGTGCCACGCCTTCGCCCAGCTCGGCTCCGGCACCTTCACGCCCGGCGTACGCACTCACCTGTCCCGGTTCGTCCTGGTCGACCCGCTCGCCCTGGCGGCAGAAGCCGCGCACCTGGCCAGCACTAGCGTTCCCAGCGCGCTCGACCTGCTCACCGTTGACCGGTACGCACTGCTGGCGACGCCGTACCACCAGGCCGCCAACCGCGCGCGCGAAATCGCTCGCGGCACCGGGCGGCACGGCTCATGCGGCATCGGCATCGGCGAGACAGCCAGCTATGCCCTCACCTACCCCGATGACGCTCCCCGCGTCGGCGACTGCGCGACACCACGCGTGCTGGCCCGCAAGCTCGCCGCGCTCCGCGATCGGCTCACCGGCGAACTCGGCCCGCTCGGCACGCCGCCCGTTGCCGATGCTTGCGATGCCTACCGCGCATTTGCCAGCCGGGTCAAGGTCGTCGACGGCACCTACCTGGCCGACTTGCTGCGCGCAGGGCCTGTCGTCTTCGAGGGCGCTCAGGGCGTGCTCCTCGATGAGTGGCGCGGCTTCCACCCCTACACCACCTGGTCCACCACAACGTTCGCCAACGCCGAGCAACTCCTCGCCGAAGCCGGGCAGACCGCGGTCCGGCTTGGCGTCACCCGCTGCTACATGACCCGGCACGGGCCCGGGCCGTTCGTCAGCGAAGACACCTCACTCGGCCTGCCCGAGCTGCACAACGGACGCAACCGGTGGCAGGGCGCTTTCCGCACTGGTCACCTCGACGCGGTCGCGCTGCGCTACGCGATCGAAGCCGCCGGCGGCGTAGACGCCATCGCACTCACCCACCTCGACACCGCCGCCTGTCACCCTGAGCTGCGGATCTGCTGCGCGTACCAAACGCCAGGTCATGTCCTGACGAGGCTGCAACCCGGTCCGCCCCGCGATCTGGACTACCAGGAACGGCTCACCCTCATGCTGCTTGCCGCCCAGCCGATCTACTCGCCAGCCGATGGCGACTGGGCTGACGTCATAACACAAGAGACCGGCGCGCCGGTTGTCCTCCGCTCGCACGGGCCGACCACTGCGGACAAGAGCGCGTCTGAACCTCTGAGCAGTGACGGCATGGCCGCATGATCCGCTGTTCTCAGACCTGCGAGATCGAACGTCCCGGTCACCTGTCCGCAGCGGCCACTTACAGAGCGCCCGCGGCCCGGACAGTGAGCAGATAGCGGAGTAGAACGACGTCGTCGATCTTGCGAGATTCGGCAAGTGTCATCCGGTGGCCGGACTCCCAGGGGAAGGCTGCGGCGCCGACGAATCGAGGAGCGCTGGGATCGCCGACGAATAACGGCGCGATCACAAGCTGCAACTCGTCTACGAGGCCTGCGGCGAGGAACTGCGTGTGGATATTTTGGCCACCTTCCACCATCAGCCGTCTTACACCGCGTTCGGCCAGGTCGGTCACCACCGTGGCCAGGTCGAGCGGACTGCCCGCGTCGATGATCGACGTCGACGGAGCCATACTCAGCCTGTCCTGGGCGGCCCGGACCGCTGGGCTGGCGCAGTAGACGAGCTTGCAGACTTCGGTGCCTCCCGCGGTGAAGAAGTTTGCATGAGGTTCGAGGCTTCCCGACCCGGTGATCGTCACTTTCGTCGGGCTGACAGGCAGACCGCGTTCCTGCCGGGCGGATCGGCGAGCCGGGGACCGGACCAAGAGTCTCGGGTTGTCGTGACGGATGGTGGTTGCGCCAACGAGAACTGCATCGGCCAAAGCCCGCACTCTCGACGTTGCGGGTCAGCACCGCGCTCTGGTCATCGAAGTCAGTCAACGCCGGACAGCAGGTCGCGCCATCGAAGCTCGCATCAGCAAGAGAAGCCAGCGTCTGGGCGTCCTCGGTCAGATAACGGACATGCGGCGCGCGGTTGTTTTCCTCAGCGATCCTGATCAGCTCCGCCGACCGGTCCACGCCCACGACCATGTAAAACCGCTGCCCGAGTTCCCGCGGTAAGGCGCCCTGCCCGCAGGCGACGTCGAGCACGGCGTCGCCCTCCGCGCACAGCCTTAGGACCGACGGATCGCGACCCGGTGAATGAACGAGACGCCGACGAACTGGTCATAGTCCGCAGCAATCGCGTCATAGTTCACGAACACATCGTCTCACCAGACCACCTATGGGACGGACCCGTCGCTGTCGTGCGGCCGCGGTAGTTGGATGCTGCCCGAGCAGATCGGCCGAGGCTACGTACTTGGCCTTTCGTGTATCACGGAGCAGATTCGGTGAGACAGGACACTCGCCTTCCTGCAGTGGTCGTTGGCAGGCGGGAACGAGCCGGCGATTCAGTCCTGGTAGTACTCCATCCCCAGGTGGGTGATCTGCTCCTCGCCCATCAGCCAGCGAAGCGTGTTCTTCAGCTTGGCCTGCTGGATGAACAGGTCGTGCTCGGGATAGACGCTGAGAGCATGCTGCGGGCTCTTGAAGTAGAACGACAGCCACTCTTGCACGCCATTGAGCCCCGCTCTCTGGGCCAGGTCCGTGAAGAGCACCAGATCGAGCACTAACGGGGCTTCGCCCCAGCCCGTCGAGGCATGTGCCGGCGGCTGATGCAGGCTGAATGGGCTCCGGCCGGAGCGAGACGGTGACAGCGTGTCCCGTGTATGGGCCGCCGCTGGCGGCAGTGTGACCCTAGCGGGTCCTGTCCGGCCGGAGCTGATGATGACGCTACCCCGATCCGCCGCTGACGTGCTGCGCGACCATGTGGTGTTCGAGCTGG
>JBOHCP010000257.1:0-7295 GCA_050698875.1 Streptosporangiaceae bacterium
CTCGAGAACGAGCACAGGCTCCAGCGCCACGGGTTCCACCCCGAGTGGAACTACTCACTCGTGCCAGCCGCGACAATCTGAGCGTGTTATTAATCGGCACGCACTTAGTGGTGTAGAAGTCCACGAGCGCTGTGGTGCCGAGCGGGTCGGCCGCCAGCATCGGCCGCACGACCGGCAGCCGGTTGCCGGGCTGCGAGGTGACGACGTGAAGGACCTTGCTCGCGGCACGCTCGCCGATGTCGCCGACAAGTAGGAGACCGGGGAACGTCTGGCTGTCGCAGGCCAGGCACTCTGCCAGCCACCGCTTGGTGATCTTGAGCAGCTGGGGGAAATACCACGGTTTCGTGTCCTGGCCAGTCAGGTATCGCTCCATGATCCGCCGGGTGAGGCGGAATGCAATCTCCTGCTCGCGTGCGTCCCGCAGCCCATCCAGGGTATGGGTGGCTCCGCTGCCGATCAGGCCGCTCATGACGGTCTCGGGTTGGTATATCGGACGTGCTGAGCCTCAAGCGGCTGTCCTCGGTGAACTCGGCGAAAAGTTCCTCGTCGGGCAGTTCGATCCGGTACCCGGTCAACCGGGGGAAGGCGATCTGCGCCCCGGCCCGCTCGGGCTCGGTGTGCACGCGCCGGGTCTGCTTCGGCGTGAGGTCGCGGGTCTTGGCGACTGTCGGGATGAACTGGAACGGCACACCGTACACGTCGGCGTACTCGGGCGTGAAGAACCCGCTCTCGTCGGGCGCATACGAACGGCGCCGCAGGCCGCGGCCAACGACCTGTTCGCACAGCAGCTGGGTGCCGAACGCGCGGACACCGAGGATGTGGGTGACCGTGTTGGCGTCCCAGCCCTCCGTGAGCATCGACACGCTGACCACGCAGCGCACCGGCTCGCCGAGGCGGTCCTTCTTGCCGACTGTATTCATCACCTCGCGGAGTATCTCGGCATCGTCGATGTCCTCGGCCGACCGGCCGGGGAAGCGGCGCAGGTACTCGGCGGTGAACTCCTCGATCTCTGTGGCGGCAACCTTCCTGAAGTCCTGCGCCAGCGCCTCCCCTGACTCCAGCTGGAGGGAGTCGACCAGGATGGTGCGGGGCCGCGCGAGCCACTGCCCGTTCCTGTCCATATTCGAGAACAGATCGAGCCTGCCCGGCACGGGAACCTCTTCTTCGCCTCCGGGGCCACTGAACTTCGTCCAGCCGGCGATGTATTCGTAGATCATCTTTGAGACCGTCGTGTTATTGCACACGACGATGAATACCGGCGGGGGTTCACCGTCCGCAGCGGCCTGTGACCCCTCCCACTGTCTGAAAGCCTTGTCGTACGAGCCGTACAGTGCGGTGAGGGCTGCCTCAAGCAGGCCGGGCATGTTCTGCGGGATCGCCTCATCTTTCCGGCTGCGCTTCGGCAGCTGGTCACCGATGTTCGGCCACAAGTTGAGGAACTTGACATCGACCGAGACCGCGTTGTCATCGACGGGCACCCGCGGGATCTTCACGATGCCCGATTCGATGGCCTCGACAAGCGCGAAGTCGCTGATCACCCACGGGAACAGGGTGCCTTCCCGGTAGCCGGACCCGGAGAGGAAGGACGGCGTTGCGGACAGATCGTAAACGGCCTTAACGCCAATCTTGCGGTCGATCGCGCGCAGTCCGGTGAACCAGACCCTCGCTGCCTTCGAGTTCTCCTTCGCCTCGGCCTTCTCGTCCGCCGTCAGCGCCTTCTCCTCGTCGCCGACCGCAGCGTCGTCACGTCCTTGGTAACAGTGGTGAGCCTCGTCGTTGAAGATGACAAGCTCCGAGGTGCCTCCGAGGTTCCGGCACACCCGGGCAACCATCTGGCCCTCGGTTTCCTGAAACGGGCTCGGCGCGCCCGAGTACCCGGCTAGGAGCTCCTTGGTCGTCTTGGCGATCCCCTGGCCGACCTTAGTCTCCCTAAGCTGCAGTGCGTGAAAGTTCGTGATGACGATCTGCGCCTGAGACAGGTCGGGCTCCAGGTCCGCGGGAACAAGATCACGCAGCTTGTAGTAGTTCTCCGCCTCGGCCGGTCGCAACACCCGCAGCCGGTCGCGGATTGTGAGGCCTGGTGTCACGATAAGAAAGCGGCGGGCGAACCGGGCGTCGTTCGGGCTGCCGGCCTTGTTCAGCGTCTGCCACGCGATCAGCATCGCCATCACCACCGTCTTGCCGCTGCCGGTGGCCATCTTCAGCGCGACCCGGTTCAGCCCGGCATTGTGCGCCTGGTTCTGCCGGTCCAGCTCGTTCCTGATCCACACATCGCCGGCCTTCTGCGCCGCCTCGGCCAGGTAGATCGCAGTTTCCACGGCCTCCCGCTGGCAGAACAGCACCGGGTTACCGCGCTGCGGGTCCCTCCAGTACTCCAGCAGCCGACGGGTCACCGGCGTCACATCCTGGTAGCGTCCTTCCCGCCACCGGCCGACCCGTTCCCGGATGTCATTCACGAGCTGGTTTGACTCAATCTGATCCCCGGTCAGCTCGGCGAACTCCATCTGAGCGCCGCGCTTGCGCGGCCGGGGCACGGGCACGAAGTACGAACTGGGGCGTCTGCCATCGACGATCTCGTTCGTGATGCCGTCGGTGTCGAACTTGAAGTGGCGATCGGGCGCACGGTACGGCGAGTTGATGATCGGGTTGTCGATGACGCGATCTGCCATCCGCTAGCCCTCGCCTTCCACTACGTCCTTGCTAAGACCTGGCATCCCGATCCAACGGCGTTCTGTGACAGTTGATAGACGCCGCGCATATCGCCGGAGTTGACAGCATTCAGCCGCACTGCGCTCTGACAAGGGCCTCCAGCCACGACCAAGCCCGTTCCCGTCCTTAGTTAGCTGCTGCCGGTCGGCCGGAATGACCAGATCCTCAGTGCTCGACGCGCTCATGCCGGGGTCCTAACTGTGTCGGCTGCCAGCCGTGCTCATCGGGAGCCATCGGCCGTGCGTGGCCGACACGGCGGGTACGACCGTAATTATGGTGGTGCTATGCCCCTTGAGATCAACCTCGTCGACCCCGACGTCTACCAGCGCGCCGGGCCTCCGCACGAGCAGTTCGGCTGGCTGCGCGAGCACGACCCGGTGCACTGGCACGCCAACGGCGGCGCACCGGACTGGCCCGGATTCTGGGCCGTCACCACGCATGAGCACGTCGCGCACGTGTCGCGACACCCGGAGACTTTCTCTTCCGCGCGCCGGCTATCGCTATTCGGCGAGATCCCTGAGGAGCACATCGAACTGCAGCGGCTCATGATGCTCAACATGGACCCGCCGCAGCACACCCGGCAGCGGGCATTCGTGAACCGCGGGTTCACCCCGCGGATGATCGGCCGGCTCGAGCAGCACATCACCGAGATCTGCCATTCGCTGCTCGACGGCGTGTCCAGGCGCGACACCACCGACTTTGTCACCGAGATTGCGGCGCCGCTGCCGCTGTGGGTTATCTGCGAGCTGGTCGGCGCGCCAGTAGCAGACCGCGACCGCATCTTCGAGCTGTCGAACATCCTCATCGGATCGACCGACCCTGAGTTCCAGGTCGCCCCTCGCGCGCAGCAGAGCGCCGCCGCGGCGGTGTACGCCTACGGCGCTGCGCTCGCCGAGCGCCGCCGCGCCGAGCCGGCCGACGACATCGTCACCCGGCTGCTGCAGCCCGACGACGACGGGGAGGCGCTAACCAGCGATGAGTTCGACCTGTTCTTCCTGCTGCTCACCGTCGCCGGGAACGAGACCACGAGGAACGCCGCAGCAGGCGGCATGCTGGCGCTGTGCCAGCACCCGGAGCAGTGGCAACGGCTGCTGGCCGACCCGTCTCTCATCCCGACCGCGGCCGAGGAGATTGTGCGCTGGGTAAGCCCGGTGAACATGTTCCGCCGCACTGCTGTGTGCGACACCGAGCTGGGCGGCCGTCCGGTCGCGGCCGGCGACAAGGTGGTCGTTTTCTACGCTTCGGCCAACCGGGACGCCGGCGTCTTCGCCGCGCCGGGAGAGTTCGACGTGGGGCGGAATCCGAACCCGCACGTCGGCTTCGGCGGCGGCGGACCGCACTTCTGCCTGGGCAGGCACCTTGCCGCGCTGGAATTGCGCGTGCTGCTGCAGGTCCTGATCGAGCGGATGCCCGGCATCCGGCTTGACGGCGAGCCTAGCCGGCTGCGGTCAAACTTCATTAACGGCATCAAGCACCTGCCGGTGCGGCTCTAGGCCGTACCTATCGGGCCCGGTGGTCCGCCGCGGGGAACTCGACCAGGGAGACGATGCGGCTCGCCATGAAGCGAGCGGTGCGGACCGGCGTGCCGGTGCGCGTCACCTCCGACACCTCGACCAAGCCGCGCCGGGTAGCGACCTCCACCCGCCGGCCTGCCCGCGTCGCCGTCACCTCGTAGGCACGCGTCCCTTCCCCGATGTCGACAACGATCTCGACCCGGTCACCCTTCATGCGCTCACCCCGCTGGTCGAACATCAATTCGATGCCCACCCGGAGTAGGTCGAAACATCGCAGCGGATAGGCTAGTGCATGGCGGTGGCAGAAGGTAGGAGGCCCCGCATGCCACGTACTCTCCGCTACTGGCTGGCACTGGCTGCGGCCGTGGCTGCGCTGGTAGTCGCGGGCTGGCCAGGTCCCGCTGATGATCCGGCCACGCTGATCAGCCGGGTGTCCGTCGCTGGCGTGGCAGTCATGCTCGCAGGGCTGCCCTGGCTCGTCAGGCGCAAGTTCGGCCCGCTGGCACGCGGCTGGGCGCCGCCGCTGGTCCGGGCGGTCGGCTGCGCCACCGTCGTCGTGCTGCTCGCGGTCAAGGCCTGGGCCGAGCGGTTCGAGTTGGCCGCCGCTGCGCACCGGCCGTCGCTGGCCGGGCTGTGGTTGGGCGAGGTGGTCTTCCTCGGCGTGATCGCCGCGTACGCTGCCGGGCTGCTCGCCGTCACCGCCTGCCGCAGCCCGGCCCGACGCACGACGCTGGTGATTGGCGGCGGCGCCGGGACGGTGATCGGCGTCGCGGTGTACGGACTTCGGCCGCTTGCCGACAAGCTCCACATTGCCAATCCGACCCTCGCCGTGCTGTACCAGGTGGGCAAGGTGCTGGCGGTACCGCTCGTGCTCTCCGCCGCGATCGCCGCATCGATCGCCGCGGCGCGGCGGGCTTCTGGCTGCGCCGGTGGCCTGCCGCTGCGCGATGTACGCGCCCGGCAGGGGCTTGCCGCAGGGGCGTGCGTCGGCTTCGCGGCCGCCGTAGTCGTGTCGCTGCTTGGCATCGCCACCATCGCGATATTGCCCCACGCCGCGGCCGGCCTGCAGTGGACGCTGCCCGGCCGGGGCGCACCTGCCGGCTCGGTCTACCACTTCGAGGTAGGCATGACCGAGGCCGGCGCTGGCTTCCTGCTCGTGCTCCTCATCTTCCCGGTGGTGGGTGCCGGGCTCGGCGCCTGGGCCGGGATGTTCGCTGGCGACACCGGGCTGCGGCCCGACGGTGGCGGGGGCGGCGGCGGACCGGACAGGCCGGACCCGCAGCCTAAGCGCCCGGACGGCGGTCGGCGCGCGCCTGCCCCGCCCGACCTGGGGCCCGCAGACCTCGCCCGGCTGCTCGCGCAGGCGGACTGGCGGATCATCGCCGGCCCGGCGGGGCGGCCCGCCGCACCCGAGCACGTGCCAGAGCCGGAGCGCGTTCCCGCGGGCGTTCCCGTTCCCTGATAGAGGTGGCTATGGGCTTCGAGCACATCCTGGTGGAACGGTCCGGAGAGTTCGCCACCATCACCATGAACAGGCCGGCCCGGCGCAACGCCCTGTCGGCCGCGCACATGCGCGAGCTGATCGCCGCGTTCACCGACGTCGGCGGCAGCGACGCGCTCGGCATCGTGCTGGCCGGCAACGGGCCGGTGTTCTGTTCCGGGCACGACTTCGCGGACGTGGCCGACGCGGACCTGTCGGCGGTCCGGTTGCTGCTTGCCACGTGCACGGAGCTGATGACGCTCATGCAGCAGGTGCCGCAGCCGGTGGTCGCGCGCGTGCACGGCCTGGCCACCGCCGCGGGCTGTCAGCTGGTCGCTTCCGCGGACCTCGCGGTGGCCAGCGAGGAGGCCGGCTTCGCCGCGCCCGGCGGCAAGGGCGGCTGGTTCTGCCACACGCCGATGGTGGCCGTCGCCCGCAACGTCGGACGCAAGCGGGCCGCCGAGATGGCACTGTCCGGCGACACCATCGACGCCCGCATCGCACTGGACTGGGGGCTGGTCAACCGCGTCGTGCCGGCCAGCCAACTCGACTCGGCGACCGCTGACCTGCTCGAGCGCGTGACGCGCGGCTCCGCGCAGAGCAAAGGCATCGGGAAGCAGGCACTGTACGCGCAGATCGACCTCGATCAGCCGAAGGCCTACGGGTACGCGGTCGAGGTCATGGCGGCCACAAGTCAGCTGCCGGACGCGCGCGAGGGCATGCGAGCGTTCCTGGACAAGCGCAAGCCCGTGTGGCGCCGCGGTCGCTGACGGGCCGTGGCGCCCCTCAGGCTCCGGGGGAGGCGCCGCCGGCCGCGGCGATCGCCTCCGCCGCAGGCTGGTAACCGGCAGCCACCGCTACGCCCATCTTCTCGCGGATGGCCCGGAACCTCGGCAGCTCTGCGGACAGGTCCTCGCGGATCTCGATGGTCACCGGCACGCGCACGTAACGAGCCCCGGTGGAGCCGTCGACCAGCACGACCCCGCGCGGGTTGCGGGTGAAAACCCGGTACTTGGCCCGGCTGCGAGTCGTCGAGACGTAGAACTTCTCTCCATCCCAGCAGAACCAGTTCGGGCTCAGGCGCGGCTCGCCGTTGCGGCGCAGGCCGGCGATGACGATGTTGCGCGGCTCGGTCAGGAACGCCTTGACCTTCTCGGGTGCTGCCATGCCGCACACGGTAACCGCGCAGCCGGCTATCCGTCCAGGCCGCCGCGAGCGATGAGCTGCTCGGCGATGACGTTGCGCTGGATCTCGTTGGTGCCCTCGCCGACGATCATCAGCGGCGCGTCCCGGAAGTAGCGCTCCACGTCGAACTCGGTCGAGTACCCGTAGCCGCCGTGGATCCGCACCGCATTGAGCGCGATCTCCATCGCGGCCTCAGAGGCGAACAGCTTGGCCATTCCGGCCTCCATATCGCACCGCTCGCCCGCGTCGTAGCGCTCGGCGGCGAACCGTACCAGCTGGCGGGCCGCGGTCAGCTTCGTCGCCATGTCGGCGAGATAAGCGCCGATCTGCTGGTGCCGCCAGATCGGCTGGCCGAAGCTCTCCCGCTGCTGGGCATAGGCCAGCGCGTCGTCGAAGGCGGCCTGCGC
>JBOHCP010000258.1:0-7267 GCA_050698875.1 Streptosporangiaceae bacterium
TGGCCGGCACGCCGCTGGACTTCCGGCTCGGCTACGGCCGCTTCGGCGGCCGGGACGGCGCTCCCCCGGCCCGCGTGGTCCACATCGCCGACGCCGCCGATCAGGTCGCCACGCACGGCGAGCTAGTCGGATCGGCCGCCGGTGACCTCTCGTCGATATTCACCGCGCTGGCCAGCGAGTCGCGGCGCGGTGCCGCTGCCGACGACTGGCTGCCGCGGCTGCAGCAGGTCTGCGCCCGGCAACTGGCCGCCGACACCGCGCTGCTGCACAGCCAGGCCCGCCCGATTCACCCGCTGCGCATCTACGGTGAGCTGGTCAGCCTGCTGGAGCCAGCCGCCGTGGTGATCGGCGACGGCGGCGACTTCGTCAGTTACGCCGGCAAGTACGTGGAGCCGCGGCGGCCGGGCGGCTGGCTGGACCCCGGCCCGTACGGCTGCCTCGGCACCGGCCTCGGCTATGCCATCGGCGCACGGGTGGCCCGCCCGGCCGCGCAGGTCGTGCTGCTGCTCGGCGACGGCGCCGCCGGATTCTCCCTGATGGACGCCGACACGCTCGTCCGTCATGGCCTGCCGGTCGTGATGATCTGCGGCAACAACGGGATCTGGGGCCTGGAGAAACACCCGATGCGGGCGCTCTACGGCTACGACGTCGCTGCTGACCTGCAGCCGGGCTGCCGGTACGACCAGGTCGTGACGGCGCTCGGCGGTCGAGGCGAGCTGGTGACGGATCCGGCGGATATCGGACCCGCGCTCCGGCGCGCGTTCGACTCCGGCGAGCCGTATATGGTCAACATCGTCACCGACGCCAAGGACGCCTACCCGCGCTCCACCACCGGCGTCTGAGCGAGCTCCCGACTACTCGATGACGGCGATGAGGTCGCCCTCCTGCACCACGTCGCCCTCGGCCACCGCCAGCCTGGCCAGCGTGCCCGAGGTCTCGGCCAGCACGGGGATCTCCATTTTCATTGACTCGAGGATCACCAGGGTGTCCCCGTCGGCCACGGTGTCGCCCTCGGCGGCCACGATCTTCCAGACGTTGGCCACCATCTCGGCCCGGACCTCACTCACGCGTTCTCCTCATCGTCTGCCCACCGCCGGGCGCAGCCGCCGGTTGCGCTCCATCATCGCCGCCCTGGTGCCGGTGCCGGGCGCAGTCGGCTCACCAGCGACGTGTCGTACTCGCCGCTGCGGAACTCCGCGGACTCCAGCAGGTCCGCGTGAAACTGCAGGTTGGTCTTCAGCCCGGTGATGCGGAAGGCGCCGACGGCCGCCCTGGCGCGAGCGAGCGCCTCCGCTCGGTCGGCCCCGTGCACGCACAGCTTGGCCAGCAGCGGGTCGTAGAACGGCGTGACGGTGTTGCCCGCGGCGTATCCGGCGTCCAGCCGCACGCCCGGCCCGGCCGGCGGCGACCACTCCTCGATCGTGCCGGGGCTAGGCAGGAAGCGCTGGCTGTCCTCGGCGTACACCCGCAGCTCCAGTGCGTGCCCGGTCGCCGACAGCGCGTCAGGCGCGAAGCTGACGTCCTGCCCGGCGGCGATCAGGAACTGCTGCTCGACCAGGTCGACGCCCGTGACCAGCTCGGTCACCGGGTGCTCCACCTGGAGCCTGGTATTCATCTCCAGGAACATGAACTCCCCGGCCGTCACGTCCACCAGGAACTCGATCGTGCCCGCGCCGCGGTAGTCCACCGTCTCCGCGGCCCGGACCGCGGCCGCGAGCATGCGGGGTCGCAGGTCAGCGCCCACGCCCGGAGACGGCGTCTCCTCGGCCACCTTCTGATGGCGCCGCTGCACCGAGCAGTCGCGTTCGCCGAGGGCCAGCACAGTGCCGTCGGCCAGGCCGAGGATCTGTACCTCGACGTGCCTGGCACGCTCGACGTACCGCTCAAGCAGGATGGCCGGGTCGCCGAAAAACCGCTCGGCCCGCGATCGTGCGGTCTCAAAGCCCGCGGCGAGCTGATCCGGGCCGGCGGCCACGGTCATGCCGATACCGCCGCCGCCCGCCGCAGGCTTGACCATCAGCGGGTATCCGATCTGCTCGGCCGCGGCGAGCGCGGTCCGCAGGTCCGCGGCCGGCTCCCGCGTCCCCGCCGCTACCGGCACGCCCGCCGCCTCCATCAGGTTCCTGGCACTGATCTTGTCGCCCATCTGCGCGATCGAGTCCGGCGACGGGCCGATCCACACCAGCCCTGCCGCGATCACGCTGGCCGCGAAGGACGAGTTCTCGGCCAGGAAGCCGTAGCCAGGGTGCACCGCCTGAGCCCCGGTCTGCCGCGCTGCCGCGAGGATCGCCTCGCCGTTCAGATAGCTCGCGGCCGGCTGGGCCGGGCCGATGAGGACTGCCTCGTCGGCCGCGGCCACAAACGGCAGGTCCGCGTCGGCCGCGGAGTACACGGCCACCGAGCGGACGCCGAGGCGGCGTGCGGTCGCGATCACGCGACTGGCAATCTCGGCACGATTGGCGACAAGGACCGATTCGAGCACGCCCGGCAGCCTACAGGCGGGATGGCACCCGGCGGCTCGCAACCTCGCTGAGCACGGTCACCACGTCGACGTCGTAGCGGACCGGGTCCAGCCGCATCCGGTCGATGGCGGCTACCGACCTGTCCCGGTCGGTCGAGCTGCCGACCATGTCGTCGAACGCGTTCGCAGCCCTGATGATCATGCTGCCTACGGGCGGCGCCGGCTCGTGGCCGCGCGCTGGCCAGGCCTGGCACCGCACGAGACGGGCAACCTCGTCCAGCACGCCCGCCTGCCTGATCACATCGGCGCCGAGTTCGGCGATCCGCTCCTGGTCGGCCGGCGAGACCAGCACCGTCGCGCCGCCGGGGATCGGATCGCCCAGCGACAGCTGACCGATGTCGTGCATGAGCGCCGCGTACTCGAGCGCGAGCAGTTCGGGCTCGGCCATCCCGAGCCCGCGGCCGATCGCCACCGCCAGCCTGCTCACCCGCCGGGAGTGCCCGGCCTCGACGTAGCCGGCGACCTCGGTGACCCGGGCCAGCGAGCGCACGGTCTGCAGGTAGGTGGCCCGGATGCTGGCGTACCGGCGGAACGCGACCTGGGTCACCAGCAGCGGGCCGGTGAACGCGATCAGCACGGGCAGGCCCATCGCGTCGACGCTGAACACGGTGATGATCACCGAGGCGCCCACGGCCAGGCCCAGCTGCCACTGCAGCCGGATCTCGTCCACCAGCGCCACCGAGAACCTGGCACCGACGTCGTCGGCGCGGATCAGCGCGCCAACCACCGTGTCGACGAGCCAGCCGAAGAAGATCAGCACCGCCATCACGGCTACTTCGATTTGCCACCGCTTCTCCGGCGCTCCCTGGGGCATAAGGAAGCCGAATACGACAGTGCGGAAGATGAACGCCACGCAGGCCACGGCCACCAGCCGGGTGCACATGCCGGTCACCCCGGCCGGACGCCCGGCGGCGATGTGCGGCAGCGCGCCGACCATCATCCCGACGGCGCACACGGCGACGACGAGAACTGGCGGCAGCACCGCCTTGCCAGGCGCGGGCGAATCCCTGAGCAGCAGCGCGTAGGACATGGCGCCGACCATCGCGATGGGCGCCGCTTCCCGGCCACCAGGCAGCGCCAGCCGGAGCAGCTCGCCGAACGCGACAAGGCCGCCGAAGGCCAGCGCAGCATTCCAGTCAACTATCGGCTGCGGATGCGCGCCCAGGATCACCGCCGTGCTGGCGAAGGACGCCGTCACCAGCATCGCGGCGGCCGCCATCAGCAGCAGCCGGCCGGAGTCCACCGCCTGCCAGTACGCCATCCGGTCCGGTTCGGGGCGGCGGGCCATCACGGTCATGTGATCACCACCTGCAGCGGCGCCGTCGGGTCGTCGTGATCCTGCACGGTCACCATCGCCAGGTCCGCGGGGGCGCCGGCCGGTCCCGGCAGCTGCCAGCCGAGCTGGGCGACGGCGGCGATGAACGCCTCGACGACCACCGGGTCGAACTGGCTGCCCGCGCCCCTGCGCAGCTCGGACACCGCCTGGTCGATGCGCTTGGCCTCGCGGTAGGAGCGCGTCGAGGTCATCGAGTCGAACGCGTCGGCCACCGCGATGACACGGGCGAACTCCGGGATCTCATGGCCGGCCAGGCCCATCGGATAGCCGCAGCCGTCGATCCGCTCGTGATGATGCATGATGCCGTTCAGCGCCTCGTACAGGAAGCCGATCTCGCGGACGATCTCCAGCCCGCGCATCGGGTGCAGCTGAATCGCGGCGAACTCGTCCTCGGTGAGCGGCCCGGTCTTCTGCAGCACCTGCGTGGGCACCCCGAGCTTGCCCACGTCGTGCAGCATCCCGGCGAACCGGATCGCGTCGGTCCTGGCCGAGCTCATGCCGACCTTCCTGGCGATCATGACGGCGCCGCGGGACACCCGGTCGCCGTGGCCCCTGGTGTAGTAGTCCTTGGTCTCAACCGCCTGGCAGAGGGCGTTCATGGTCGCGGTGTAGGCGCGCTGCTCCTCGGTGAACTGCGCCATGGCCCAGCGGGCGACGAACAGCGGCACGAGCACGATGGCGGCAGCGAACCAGTCCATGGTCATCCAGAGCGAGGCAATGACCAGGCCGAGGCTGGCGTATCCGAGGTCGGATGCCAGCAGTAACCCCAGGCCGGACTCGCTCGCCCCGCGCGGCAGCGCGCTCGCTCCGTTGAGCCGGTTGATCACCCAGATCATGCCGTGGTTCGCCACGACGTGCACGACGGCGGCGACGGCGAACGCCAGCAGGGTGCGGCCGATGTCCTGGTACTGCGGCACGCCGACCGAGCGGTTGATGGCGAGGTACGCGCTCCCGGCGGCGAGGCCGGACAGCGCGTGCATGGCGCCGTTGAACAGCCGCTCGCCCAGCCTCGGCTCGTGGCGCACGCTGACCAGCGACATGGCCCCGACGAACGCGGCAGCGGCCGGACCGAGCAGGACGGCCGCGGCGAGCGTCGCGGCCCAGCTCGGCGACCATCTCGTCTGCCGGAAGGTCAGCGGCCCCCCGGCCGAATCGCAGATCAGGAAGAGGACCTGCAACACGACCAGATCTCGCCACGGGTTACTCGCGTGCCCTGGGCCCAGCACCGGCGTGCGCGCCACGAGCAACCCCGCCGCGAGCACGACGAGGCCGATGTACACCCAGGCTGCCGGGCTTATACGGGCCGCTCGCTGGGTGCCAGCTGCCGGCCGGCCGATGCCGAGCTGGCCTAAGGTCATCCGTCTACCTGCCCTGCGGTCCCGCGCGTGGCCGGCGCATCGGGCACGCGTCGCGACTTAGCGTAACGCGGCGGACGCGTCCCCGCCGGAGTCCGGCGCTACTCCGCGAGGACCTCGGTGGTCTCGATCTCGGCCCGGACCGCGGCGATCCGCGTCAGTACCTTGGTCCGCAGCTCGCCTGGCGCCGGCTCCTGCCCGCAGCACTTGTGCACCAGCTTCTTCACGAGCTCATCGAGGCCGTACTCGCGCAGGCACGGCCCGCACTCGTCGAGATGCAGGCGGATCTCGGCGCAGCTGCTGTCCGCCATCTCGCCGTCGATGAAGGAGTACACCATCGCGAGTACCTCGGTGCACGGCACGTCGTGAGGATTCCCGCAGCTCATGGCGTGTCCCTCCGTGGCGCGTCGCCTTGAGCGGCCGCGGGCGTGGTCGCGTACAAGCCCTGGTCCGCGGCGTAGTCCTGCAGCAGCTCGCGAAGCTGCCGGCGGCCGCGGTGCAACCGCGACATGACCGTCCCGATCGGAGTGCCCATGATGTCGGCGATCTCCTTGTACGCGAAACCCTCGACGTCGGCGAGGTAGACCGCCAGCCGGAAGTCCTCGGGGAGGGCCTGCAGGGCGGCCTTGATGTCGGAATCCGGCAGTTGCTCCAGCGCCTCCGTCTCGGCGGACTTCAGGCCGGCTGACGTGTGCGACGCCGCCCTGGCCAGCTGCCAGTCCTCGATCTCTTCGGTGCCTGACCGCTGTGGCTCACGCTGGCGCTTGCGATAGCTGTTGATGAAGGTGTTTGTCAGGATCCGGAACAGCCACGCCTTGAGGTTCGTGCCCTCCTGGAACTGGTGGAAAGAGGCATAAGCCTTGGCAAATGTCTCCTGTACCAGGTCCTCAGCGTCGGCAGGATTGCGGGTCATCCGCATGGCCGCCGCGTACAGCTGATCCAGGTATGGCAGCACATCGGCTTCGAACCGCTTGCTCCGCTGCTCAAGTGTCTCTGGGACCTGACCCACCCCTTCCGGAGTCGAGGGCTGCAGTGCACCAGACTGCCAGCCTCCTCGCCGGGAGGATACAACGCCCAGGTTGATCACGTCGTGCGCCACTGGCCGGGTAGCATCGGCCCCGGTCTTCCAGCTGGCAACAGACACGTAGTGCGCAACACAGGCTCTGGTGCCTTCATTCCGGCTTGGCCCTAGCGGCGCAGCCGGTCCGGCTTGGCCCTAGCGGCGCAGCCGGTCCAGCTTGGCCCTAGCGGCGCAGCCGGTCCAGCTTGGCCCTAGCGGCGCAGCCGGTCCAGCTTGGCCTGGCAGGCCACGCACCTGGCCGCCTCCGGCTTTGCCTCCAGCCGGCCCTCAGGCACCATCCCGGCGCAGTCCACGCACGTGCCATAGGTTCCCAGGTCAATCCGGTGCAGGGCAGCGAGCACGTCCGACCGCTGGCGTCGGGCGGCGGTGAGCACGGCCTCCGATCGTTCGCTCTCCGAGAGGTTGGCCCCGGCGTCCGCGGGGTCCCGCGGATAGTCGCCCACCCACGGAGAAGGCTGGCCAGTCCCGTTGAGAACGCCGATCGACCTGTCCAGCTCGCTGCAGATCTCCTCCAGGCGCCCTCGGGCCGCGGTGACATCCATCCGATCCCCGCCTCCTTCCAAACTGGCTGGCAGCACCGTGAGGGGATCATTCGAGCGCCGCCTGCCTGCGGTGGACTAGAACAGCGCCTGCGCGCCGTCGTCTCCGTTGCTGGCTATGCCAGCGATTCGACTCGCCGCCCCGGCGGCTGCCCGCGGGGCGGCCGGCACCGGGGCTAACGGCCCCGTCAGCGGCTCGATGAGCTGCGGTCCGTTGTTGCGGACCGCGTTGACCAGCGTGGACACGGGATACGCGCGCAGGCCGCCGACCGCCGCCGGGACGAGCAGCGCGCGCACGTCAGCCGGGTCGGCGCTGACTGGATCGAGCCAGTCGGCCCATCGGTCCGGGTCGATGATCATGGGCATCCGGTCGTGGATCACGCCGAGGTCGTCTTGCGCGGTGGTCGTGATGATCGTGGCGGTCCAGCGCCAGGC
>JBOHCP010000259.1:0-7266 GCA_050698875.1 Streptosporangiaceae bacterium
GCTCCGGACCGCGCACCACCAGGTGCCGCTCCCCGCCGAGCTCGATGATCGCCCGCTCGGCCATCTCCGGCGGCAGGGGCCTGCCGTGCCAGCCCTCGGCGTCCTCGACCTCGGAGAAGCCACGGCCCTTGCGGGTGCGGGCCAGGATGACGGCCGGCTGGTCACCACTGAGGTCGGCCACCGCCCGCATCGCCCGGTCGATCGCGCCGAGGTCGTGCCCGTCGATCGTGACCACCCTGGCGCCGAACGCCGAGACGCGCCGGCTGTAGGTGTCGGTGTCCCACGACAGCTCGGTCGGCCCGCGCTGGCCGAGCCGGTTGACGTCCACCATCGCGACGAGATTGGACAGCTTGTAGTGCGACGCCCTGTCCAGCGCCTCCCAGATGGATCCCTCCGCCATCTCGCTGTCGCCGCACAGCACCCACACGCGGAACGGGATCTCGTCGACGTACTTGCCGGCCAGGGCCACGCCGACGGCGTCGGGCAGACCCTGGCCGAGGGACCCGGTCGCCACGTCGACCCAGGGCAGATCCGGCGTCGGGTGACCCTCAAGCCGCGACCCGAACCGGCGGTAGCCGGTCATCAGCTCCTCGTCCGAGATCACCCCGACCGCCTTGTACACCGAGTAGAGCAGCGGCGAGGCGTGGCCCTTGGAGAAGATCAGGTGGTCATTGGCCGGATTGGCCGGGTCGTCCCAGTCATAGCGCAGGTGCCGGCCGATGAGCACCGCCAGCAGGTCCGCGGCGGACATGCTGGATGTCGGGTGCCCGGACCCGGCAGCGGTGCTCGAGCGAACGGAGTCGACGCGCAGCTGCTGCGCGAGCTCACCGGCCGCGGCGAGGTCGATGTCGGTCTTGACGGTGGTGGGAACGGCCACGAACACCTCCCGATCTCCAGGCGAACCTCTACCCAGGCTAGGCCGCCACATCCGCAGGCCTCCGGGTAGGCCCTACCCTCAACATATGGTCTTGCCAGGGAACGGGGCCGATTTGCTGCCAGCCGCGCTCGCCCGGTGGCGGTCGGACCTGGCGGCCTGGGCGATCCCCGAGCACATCATGGCCGCGGTCGAGCAGTCACCGTGGGTGCTGCCGCGGCAGGTCTTCGCCCGGCGGGCTGACCGGCTCGCCGCAGCCCCGGCCGGGCCCTCCTACGAGCGAGCCGCTGCGGCACTCGACCCGCCAGGCAGCGTCCTCGACGTCGGCTCCGGAGCCGGGGCTGCCTGCCTGCCGCTGCTGCCCCGGTGCACGGCGCTGACCGCGGTGGACGCCGAGCAGGACATGCTCGACCTGCTCGCCCAGCGAGCCGCGGGCGCGGGCGCCCGGCCGCGGCTGGTACCAGGCCGGTGGCCCGACGTGGCGGCAGAGGCCGGCACCGCCGACGTCGTCACGTGCCATCACGTGGTCTACAACGTGCCAGCCATCGAGCCGTTCCTCGCCGCGCTCACGGCGTCGGCCCGCCGGCTCGTCGTGGTCGAGATGACGGCCACGCACCCGCTGGTCAGCCTCAACCCGCTCTGGCTGCGCTTCCATGGCCTGGTCCGGCCTGACCGGCCGACCGCCGATGACCTGCTGGCCATCCTGGCAGCGATGGGGGTGCGGGCCAGCTCACGGCGCTGGACGCGGCCGGCCGGCCCGGATTACGCGAGCCTTGCCGAGCTCATCGACGCCACCCGGCGGCGGCTCTGCCTGCCCCAGGACCGGGCAGCCGACGTCGCCGCCGCGCTGGCCGACGTCGGCATCGACCCCGGCCACCCGGTTGACCTCGGCACCTCCGGCCGCGAGCTGGTCACCATCTGGTGGGGAGGGGTCCCCAGCGATTTGGCTCCGGGGGCGTCTTCCAGGTAGAGACGATGGAGACGGCGGGCAGTGATGGGCAGGCGTGCGATGAACGAATGGCCAGCGGGCTGGTTCCGCGGCGGGCAGGGTTCGTACGGAGCCGGGGCGGGCGACGCAGACAAGACCCTGAGCGCGCCTGCAGGTCAGCGCGCGGGGAAGCCCGGCGCATGGCCGGAACAGCCGCCCGCCAGCTCCCGGGGCAGGCTCGCGACGCCCCGCTCGCCCGTCCGCTACCCGGCGGGACCCGGCGGACCCGGCCAGAACGGTGTGCCGCGCCGGCGGCGCTGGCTGCGGCCTGGCCGGATATTCGGGGTGCTGGCGGTTGTGGTCGTGCTGATCCTGGTCGGCACCGTCGCGACGTACTTCTTCCTCAACGGCAAGCTCACCCGCAGCGACATCCTGGCCGGCTACGCCGGACGGCCCGCGCCAGGCTCAGGAACGAACTGGCTGATCGCCGGGTCCGACAGCCGTCAGGGCCTGACCACCGCGCAGGAGCACCAGTACTCCACCGGGCAGATCGACACCACCGGCGCAGGCCGGTCGGACACGATCATGATCCTGCACGTCCCCGCGGGCGGCGGGCGGCCGGTGCTCATCAGCGTGCCGCGTGACTCCTACGTGAACATCCCCGGCCACGGCTACAACAAGATCAACGCGGCGTTCTCGTTCGGCGGGCCCGCGCTGCTGGCCGAGACCATCCAGAACAACACCGGGCTGTACATCAACCACTTCATGGACATCGGCTTCGGCGGCTTCGTCAACGTGGTCAACGCCGTCGGCGGCGTGCGGATGTGCCTGCCGAGCGCGATCCACGACCAGGCTTCCGGGCTGAACCTCCATGCCGGATGCCAGGTGCTGACTGGCGGCCAGGCGCTCGCCTGGGTCCGCGACCGGCACAGCTTCACCACCCAGGACCTGCAGCGCGAGCAGGACCAGCGCCTGTTCCTCGCCGCGCTGCTCAAGAAGATGACGAGCGCGGGCGTGATCACCAACCCGTTCGCGTCACTGCCCGCGGCGACCGGCGTGGCGAGCAACCTCACCGTCGACCAGGCCACTCAGCTGTACCAGCTGCTGTCGGCGGCGCGGGCGCTGCGAGACCCGCTCACCACCACGGTGCCGATCGCGAACGCGAACTACGCCACCTCGGCGGGCGACGCCGTGCTGTGGAACCACGCGGAGGCCACCCAGTTGTTTACCGCCCTGCAGGACGGCCAGCCCGTGCCGGCGAACCTCATCACCGGCTCGACGCTTGGCTAGTGGCCTCGGCCGGCACCGGCGCGAGAACCTGCAGCGGGAAGTGGCACGCCGCGACGTGGCCGGGACCGAACGACCGCAGCTGCGGCTCCTCGGCCACGCAGACCTCCTGCGCGAGCGGGCACCTGGTCCGGAACCTGCACCCCGATGGCGGGTTGAGGGCGCTCGGCAGCTCGCCCGCCACCCCCACCGCGCGCTTGGCGCCGCCAACACTGGGCTCAGGCTCGGGAATGGCAGAAATCAGCCCGGCCGTGTAGGGATGGGCGGCCCGCTGGTAGATGTCCTCGGCCGGGGCGAGCTCGACGAGCTTGCCCAGGTACATCACCCCGATGGTGTCGGCCATGTACTTCACCACGGCAAGGTCGTGCGAGATCACCACGTAGGTGAGGCCGTGATCCGCCTGCAGCCGCTTCATCAGGTTCAGCACCTGCGCCCTGATGGAGACGTCGAGCGCACTGACGGGCTCGTCCGCCACGATCACCCGCGGATTGAGGGTGAGCGCGCGGGCCAGGCCGATCCGCTGCCGCTGGCCGCCGGAGAACTCGTGCGGGTAGCGTTCCACCGCCTTGCGCGGCAGCCCCACCTCATCCAGCAGCTCGTTGACGCGCTGCGTCTGCTCCTCGCGGCTGCCGATGTGCTGGATCTGGAGCGGCTCACCGATGATCGACCCCACCCGCATCCGCGGGTCAAGTGACGAGTACGGGTCCTGGAACATCAGCTGCAGGTCGCGCCGGTGCTGCCGTAGCTCACTGCCCCGCAGGTCGGACATGGCCTTGCCGCGCAGCCGGACTTCACCGGCGGTCGGGCGCTCCAGCGACACGACCACCTTGCCGATCGTCGTCTTGCCGCATCCCGACTCGCCGACCAGCCCGAACGTCTCCCCGGCGCGCACCGAGAACGACACGCCCGACACCGCGTGCACCGCGCCAACCTGGCGCTGCAGGAGCCCGTGCGTAACCGGGTACTCCTTCACCAGGTTGCTGATCTCCAGCAGCGGGGCGTCGGAAAGCGCGCCGTTGGTCGCCGCCGCTTTAGCGCCGTCAGCTGCCCCTTCGACCGCCAGCGGGCTAGCCTCCGGCCGGTGCGTCACGGTCAGCAACGCTGTTA
This sequence comes from Streptosporangiaceae bacterium, assembly GCA_050698875.1. GTDB lineage: Bacteria > Actinomycetota > Actinomycetes > Streptosporangiales > Streptosporangiaceae > JAJYUU01. Next base: position 4,197 of record JBOHCP010000259.1, read on the forward strand.
CCGTCTCACTGGTCGCAGGTCCGTCGACCGGGTGCCAGCAGGCGAACGCGTGGCCGGCCTCCTCGCCGGCCAGCACCGGCTCCTCCGCGCGGCACCGGTCGGTGGCCAGGCTGCACCGGGCCGCGAACCGGCAGCCTTCCGGCGGCTGGGCCAGGTCGGGCGGTAGCCCCGCGATGGCGAGCAGCTGGTGTCGCTTGTCCTGCGTCAGCCGGGGGATCGAGGCGAGCAGCGCCCTGGTGTAGGGGTGTCGCATGCGGCGGAACAGCACACCGGTCTCGGCGGTCTCCGCGATGCGGCCCGCGTACATGACGTTGACCCGGTCCGCGTGCCCGCCGATCACCCCCATGTCGTGCGTGATCAGCAGCATCGCCATGCCCAGCCGGGCCCGCAACTCGTCGAGCAGGCTGAGGATCTGGGCCTGGATGGTCACGTCGAGCGCGGTCGTCGGCTCGTCGGCGATCAGCAGCTTGGGCTCGCAGGACAGCGCCATCGCGATCATGACCCGCTGGCGCATGCCGCCCGACAGCTGGTGCGGGTAGTCGGTCAGGCGCTCGCGCGGCCGCGGCAGGCCCACCAGCGCGAGCACCTCTTCCGCGCGCTCCAGCGCCTCCTCTTTACTGGCGTTCCGGTGCAGCCGCACCGGCTCGGCCACCTGGTAGCCGATCGTCTTCGTCGGATCGAGTGAGGTCAGCGGGTCCTGGAAGATCATCGCGACCTCGTTGCCGCGGAACTTCCTGAGCTCGTGCTCGGGCATCCCGACCAGTTCCTGGCCCGCGAGCTTGACCGAGCCGTTGATGATCCGGCCGCCAGGCGGCAGCAACCCCATGATCGACAGCCCGGTAATCGACTTGCCGCAGCCGGACTCGCCGACGAGCCCGAGCACCTCGCCCTCGTCGATCCGCATGCTGACGTTCCCGACAGCCTGCACGACGGACTTGGTGAGCTGGATGTGGGTCGACAGGTTGTCGACCTCCAGGGCGGGCGCCACTACCGCCGCCGCAGCCGGACGTCGAGGGAGTCGCGCAGCGCGTCGCCGATCAGGTTGCACGCCATCACGACCACCACGATGCACGCGCCGACCGGATAGACCAGCCACCAGTAGCCGTCTTGCATGAACTGGATGCCGTTGGACAGCATGTCGCCCCAGTCCTGGTTCGGGTAATGCAGCCCGAAGCCCAGGTAGCCGAGGGCGGCCACGGCGAGAATCGCGTCCGCGACGTTGAAGGTGACGTTGACGATCATCACCCCGAGCGCGTTCGGGATCAGGTGCCTCGAGATCAGCCGCAGCCGGCTGGCGCCGGCGATCCGCGCCGCGGACACGAAGTCTCGCTCCCGCAGCGTCAGCACCTCCGCCCTGACCAGCCGGGCCGGCACCAGCCAGAAGTAAGCGCCGATGATGACGCTGAGGCCGAGCACGGACGCGCCGTAGCGGACCGCGATGATCAGCACGACGAAGAGGAACGGGATCGACAGGAAGACGTCGACGACGCGCATCATGATCGAGTCGATGAACCCGCCGACCAGGCCCGCGACCGCGCCATAGACAGCGCCGATCGTGATGCCGATGACGGCCGCGAAGAAGCCGACCTCGAGTGCCGCCTGGCCGCCCTTCATGAGCAGCCCGAACTCGTCGAAGCCCTGGCTGGTGGTGCCCAGCGGATGGCCGCCGCTCGGGCCGAGGTTGGTCGCGACGAGATTGGAGCTGACAGTGTTGCCGTGATAGATCACCGGCCCGAGGAAACAGAAGATCACGAAGAAGGCCAGGACGCCCAGGCCGATCAGGGCCAGCCGGTTCCGCGCGAACTCACGAACGGCCAGTCGCCAGCCGGTCTGCACCGGGCCGATTTCTCCGCCCTCAGGCGCCCGCGTGATGTCCAGGGGCGGCAGCGACGGGGCTATATGGGTCACCGGGAGCTCCTATTGTTCACGGGGGCGGTCACGCCAGCCTGATGCGCGGGTCAGCGACCGTCAGCGCGACGTCGGCCACCAGGTTGCCGACCACGGTGAGGGTCGCGCCGACCAGCGTGTAGGCGAGCAGCACGGGGTAGTCGACGTTGCTGAGGCTCGTATAGAACAGCAGGCCGAGCCCCTGGTAGTTGAACACCTGCTCGGTGATCAGGTTGCCGGCCAGCAGCAGCGGGATGGACAGGCCGATGAGCGTCACCATCGGCAGGCAGGCGTTGCGGACCAGGTGGCGCCAGAGCACGAGCCGCTCTGGCAGGCCCTTGGCCCGCGCCGCCTTGATGTAGTCCTGCGCGAGCGCGTCCATGGCGGTCGAGCGCATGTACCGGGAAAAGCCCGCCACGGTAAGCAGGGTGAGGGTGAGGATGGGCAGCGTCATCGAGTGCCAGTCACCGATGACGACCAGGACGTTGGTCGACTGGCTCGCCTCGTAGTTGAAGATGGGCAGGGACAGCGCGAACACCTGGATGAGGATGAGCGCCAGGAAGAACACCGGCATCGCGTAGGTGACGAACGCGAACGTGGTGACGAGGTTGTCGCCAAGCGTGTTCCGGCGCACCGCCTGGAAGATCCCGAGCGGCACGGCGATCAGAATCGCAATCACCAGCGAGATGCCTGACAGGTACAGGCTGCGCGCCCACCGCTCCTGGAACAGCGCCGCCACGCTCTGGTTGACCTTGTAGGAGAACCCGAGGTTGCCGTGCAGCACGCCGACTATGTAGCTCCAGTACTGCACGATCCAGGGCCGGTCAAAGCCGTGTGACTTGTTCCACGCGACGATCGCGGTGTGCGTCGACCGCGGTCCGAGGATGTCGATGGCCGGGGACGGGTAAATGGTGTGCAGCAGCAGGAACACGAAGATCGAAACGCCGAAGACAACAACGATCGACGTCGCCACCCGGCGGATGAGGTAAGCGGTCACCGCCTCTTCCCTTCTCGCGCGGCGGTCAGCCACGTCCAGGCTGGAGCACCCGTTGTTGCCCTGGTATCACGAGCGAGCCCACGAAGTCCAGCCCCCCGGTCGAGAGGCTTCGCTCCCGACCGGAGTCCTGGTCGTGCTTACCACCTGGCCTCCGGGCGGGAGGGCGCCGCTCCCCCCGCCCGGAGG
>JBOHCP010000260.1:0-7240 GCA_050698875.1 Streptosporangiaceae bacterium
GGCTCACGCCGTCCGGCGGCCCGGCGACGCCAGCCACCGCCAGCGCGGCGGTTACGTACTGCCAGAACCGGGCCGGGTCGGCATCGCCGGCGTCGAGCGTGACCCAGGCCGGGCGCCGGGCAGCGGGGCGGGCCGCGGCCCACTGGGCGGCGGCCATGGTCTTGCCCGCGCCAGCCGGTCCGGTGATCAGGGTGACCGGGCAGCCGATGGCGGTGTCGATGCGCGCCGCAACCCGCGGCCTGGCAAGCACGGCGACGCCTGGCCGCGGTATCCGCAGCTTGTCGGCAAGAAGGGGGCCCGCCACGCCGTGCCGGATCAAGGACGCGGCCGAACCGCCGACGACCCTCGTCATCGCCCCCCCGAAGTGACCCGCGATACCCCCGACGACGACGGCCTGGGCCTAGCGGAGTTCTTGCTTGCTGCTCCCGCCGTCACCCGCCGCGGTGAAATTGCAGCTCAACGCCCGGTAGACGGCATACCCGGGTGGGCCGGCCATCAATCGGAGCGACCCGTTTTGCCGGTAATGCGGCTGCTCAGGCGGCATCCAGGGGCGTCCGCGCGGATCACCCCCGCTGGGTGATGCCCGCGCCGCGCTGCCGTCCGTAGCGTCCATAAGAGAACCCGGGCAACCGGTCAGCAAGCGGGCGGTCGCTGCCTGACAGCCAGGTAGTGGCCTGTCTGGCCTGCGGGCCAGGTCAGAGGGGAGTGGCTTCATGAGGAGAGCACACGACAGGTCCTCGGGCTGGCAGGAGGACCAGGCGGGCCAGACCGGGCAGCAGGCCGGTGCGACGGGTGCCGGGCCCGGTACGACGGCGGGAGCCGCGGCCACCGGCGGGCGCGACCCGGGGACCGGCCAGAGCATGACCGGCGGGACGGAGGGGCAGTACCGCACCACAAGGACCTACGAAGGGGGCGGGCAGCAGCCGACGGGGCCCTACGGCCGCACCGAGCCGGCCCGCGGCCCGCAGGGCGGCTACGGCCCTGCCACCATGGAGACCGGCAACAGCACCGCGCACGGCGGGCTGTTCCTGGTGCTGGCGGGGCTGCTGACCTTCCTCGCCGGGCTGGCGTTCGTCGTGCGGGCCAGCTTTTATCACGCCCACGGCCTGTACGCCTACAACTGGAGCATCGTGTCCTGGGGCTGGGTGCTGTTCGGGCTCGGCATCGTGACCTTCGCGGTCGGGGCGAGCCACCTGCTCGGCATCCCGCTGTCACGGCCGCTCGGCATGGTCATGGCGGTGCTGACGGCGGTCGCGGGCTTCATGGTCATCGCGTTCTATCCGCTGTGGGGCATCATCATCGTCGCCCTGGGCCTCGCGGCGCTGTGGGGCCTGGCACACGGCGCAGAGAGCCGGGAGCGCGAGCGGCACGAGTACGAGCGCCAGCGCCAGATGATGATGTAACGCAGTCAGCGAGCCGCCAGCCTCGCCTGGCCGCGGTCAGCGGGCCCCGTCCTGCCCATCAGGGACGGGGCCCGTGCCGTCGTGGCCGGGCTCAAGCCGACGCCTGGCCCTGGACCGGAGGAAACCGGACACGATGCCCGCAGCAAGGCCGATGAAGACCAGGTTGAACACTATCTGTATGGTCACCGCCGCGCGAGCGAGCTGCCCGGCGGCGTGCACGTCCCCGAATCCGACCGTGGTCAGGGTGCTGACGGTGAAATACAGCGCGTCGATCTTGGTGTGCAGCTCGGCGAACTGGCCTGGCAGCACGGCGACGGAGTCGTCGCACCAGGAGAAATAGAGCACGCTCAGAACCAGCAGCAGCACCAGGCCTCGGATCCGGACACCCTCGGTGGCCAGGAGCAGGCGGCGGATAGCCAGCAGGATGAGCACGCCGAGCACGACCACGCCGCAGCTGAACAGCACCGCCCACGAGGCTTCCCGCATTCGGCCAGGGATGGGGAGCACAAAGTAGACAGCGGTAGCGACCACCGCGAGCCCGATCGTCACCGCGAGACGCCGGCCAGCGTGCGGGTCGGCGGCGTTGGCCGGGCCACGCGGCTGCATGGGCCGATTGTGGCATGCAAGGGCGCGGCCGGTTGCTCCGCCGGCCCGGCGCGAGCAGCGGCAGACCTCCCCGTGTCCGCACGCGCCGCGTGGCCTGCCGCTGCCCGGCGGAGAGGTTCCCGCGAGCACGCCGCCGACGCCACCCGCAGCGGGCTATCGGGGGCGGCCCGGGCTCTGGTCAGCCTGAACGCAACCCAAGCAGGGCGAGGATGTCGGCCGCGAGCTTGCCGGGCGGCTGGTCGCCGGTCGGGACCGGGTACACCCGGCTCTCGCCGGGATCCGGCGGCTCCAGCGCGGCGTACTGGCTCGCCAGCAGCGGCGCGGCGAAGAAGTGGCCAGACCGGGTGAGCACCCTGCTCGCGTCCTGCTCGCGGCTGATCATCAGGAACACCATCACCGCCGCGCCGCGGTCGCCGAGCAGTTCGTCCCGGTAGCTGCGCTTGAGGGCAGAGCACGCCAGCACGGCCGACTGCCCGGTGGCGATGACGTCGTCCATCCAGGAGGTGATGGCGGCCAGCCACGGCTTTCGGTCGGCGTCGGTGAGCGGCAGGCCAGCCCCCATCTTGGCGATGTTCGCGGCCGGATGGAACGAGTCCCCGTCGGCGAACGTCCACCGCAGCCGCGTCGCCAGCTGCTGGCCGACGGTGGTCTTGCCGCTGCCAGCAACGCCGGCCACCACCAGGATCATGTCCAGCCGAGCCTAGCGTGCAAGGCTGCTAGCGAGAGCACGCGAGTCAAGGGAGCAACGGATGTCCGGTCAGCAGGTAGCCGCGCTCGTCATCTTCGGTGCCACCGGCGATCTGGCCAAGCTGGAGACCTTTCCGGCGCTGGTCGGCCTCGTCGAGCGGGGCGTGCTTGACTTCCCGGTGGTCGGCGTCGCCAAGAGCGGCTGGGGACTCGACCAGTTCCGCGACTACGCGACGGCGTCACTGAAGGTCAACGCCATGGACCCGGCCAGCCCGGCGGCCAGCACGATGCTCGGCCTGCTGCGCTACGTCGACGGCGATCTCGACGACCCGGCGACCTACGCGGCCATGAGCGCCGCGCTGGGCGAGGCGCAGCGGGTGCTGTATTACCTGGAGGTGCCGCCGTCGCTGTTCGCCAGGGTGGCCGGCGGCATCGCGGCGGCCGGCCGCGCCTCGAACGCGCGGGTCATGGTGGAGAAGCCGTTCGGCACCGACCTGACCAGCGCCATCGCGTTGAACCAGACCATGCACGGCTACTTCCCCGAGGAGGCCATCTACCGGGTAGACCACTGGCTGGGCCTGGAGCCCGTGGAAAACCTGCTGTTTGCGCGGTTCGCCAATTCGGTCGTCGAGCCACTGCTGACGCGCGAGCACGTGGCCAGCATTCAGATCACGATGGCCGAGGCATTCGACGTGGCCGACCGCGGCAGTTTCTACGACAAAACCGGCGCCATCAGGGACGTGCTGCAGAATCACCTGCTCCAGGTGCTCGCCACGGCGCTGGCCGAGCCGCCGGACGGCACCGGCCTGGCCTCGTGGCTCGACGACAAGTCGCAGTTCATCGGCGCCCTCGCGCCGCTCAGCCCGCAGGCCACCGTGCGCGGCCAGTACGCGGGCTACCTGGACGTGGCCGGCGTCGCGTCCGCCAGCACCACCGAGACCTACTGTGCGGTCAGGCTGACCGCGCAGTCCTGGCGCTGGGGGGACGTGCCGATCCTGATCCGGGCCGGGAAGTGCCTGCCGGTGACGGCGACCGAGGTGGTCTTCCGGTTCCGCAAGCCCCCGCACGACGTGTTCGGGATCGGCGCGGTGGCCGGCTCTAACCAGCTGCGAGTCCGCGTCTACCCCGATGACCAGGCGGGACTCACCCTCGTGGGCAAGAGGCCTGGCCCGGACCTGGCACCGCAGCTGCGTGAGCTGGCCTACGCCGGCGAGCCAGCGAGCCAGCTCATGCGTCCCTACGACCGGCTGATCGGCGCCGCGCTGACCGGAGACCGTTACCTTTTCGCCCGGCAGGACACGGTCGAGGCCGCGTGGCGGGTCGTCCAGCCCGTACTCGGCGACGTCGTGCCGGTGGTGCCGTACGCGCGCGGCAGCTGGGGCCCGGCCCAGGCGGATGCGCTCGGGCCCGACGGCGACGCCTGGCACAATCCCGGTGGCTAGTGCCGGGCGACCCCGCGGGCCCGGCGCGGGTCTGCGGCTGCGCTGGCTGCTCGCGGTGCTCGCCGTCATCGTGGTGCTGACGGCCGGCTGGCCTCTGGTCGGCAGCACGGTGGCCGGCCACCGGCCACTGGCGGCCGGCACGACGATCACCGTCGGGCCAACAGCGGCCAGCTCCGGCCGGGTGACGGTGGGCCCGGGCTGGTCGGTCATGACCGCGAGCACCAACCCGCACTGGTACTACTCCATCGCCCGCGGCCCGTTGCGAATGTCGGTCAGGTACGTGAGCCTGGCCAGGGCCGGCGAGCCGGGCGCCCTGTGGCGGGGGCTGCGGCAGATCCTGCGGATCGGCAACCCCGGCGTCACGCCGGGCCGTCCGCGGCAACTCACGACCGCGGACGGCAGCCGGGGCCTCATTGCCGCGCTTTCGGGCCCGGGCCGCACCGGTCAGGCCGCGGTCGTTGCCGCACCAGCCCGGCCGTTCGCGATCGAGATGATCATGACAGGGCCGTCACGCACGGCCAGGGCCGTCCGCGCCGCCGGGATGCCGATCATCAGGTCCCTGCGATTGCCGGCGGCCGCACGATGACCATCGCAGGCAGCATCACGCTGGTACGGATCACGGCCGCGGTCGTGTGCGCGTTCGGTGCCGTGGTGCTGGCCTGGCAGTTCTTCCGGTACCTCACCGTGCTTCCGGGGGACGCCGCGGTGGCCATCGCGGTCGAGCTGCCGCTGGTCGTGGTCGGCTGCTTGGCAGCGCGGCGGCTGCGCCCGGTGCACCCGCCCGCGTTGATCTGGTCGGCCGCGGCGGTCATCTGGGGCGCGGCCGCCGCCACCGGCTGTGCGCTGCTCGCCAACGAGGGACTGACCGGACTGTGGGCCAAGAGCGCGGGCCCGGCCTTCGCCGCGACCTGGTCGGCGTCGCTGTCCGCTCCGTTCAACGAGGAATTGCTCAAGGTGTGCGGCGTGGTCATGGTCGTACTGGCCGCGCCGCAGGTGATCCGGGGACCGCTCGACGGCATGGTCATCGGGGCGATGACCGGGCTCGGCTTCCAGGCGGCCGAGAACGTCACCTACGGCCTCAACGCCGTCGCGCTGGGCGGCGCCGCCGACCCGGCGGGCGCCGTCCTTCGCTCGGCGGGATACCGGATCGGCGTGACGGGCCTCGGCTCCCACTGGGCGATGACCGCGGTGGCGGGCGCCGGCGTCGGTTATCTGGTCCGGCGTGGCCGGGCCGGCCTGCCGCCGGCGGTCACCTGCCTGCTCGCGTCGATAGCCATGCACCTGCTGTTCGACGCCCCGTACGTGCCGCTGCCGGCCAAGGTCGGGGTCAACGTGGCAGCCGTGGCGACGTTGTACCTGGTGCTGCGGCGTCGATACGCGATCCGGGCTCGCGGCTTCCTGGCCGGGCGGGTCGAGGCGGGCGTGCTCACCAGCTGCCAGGCTGCCGAGCTCGGCAGCCGGCGCGGCCGCCGACAGGCTGCGGGGCGGGCGACTTCCGGCGCGGAGCGCGACCTGCTGCAGACGCGCCAGCAGCGGGAGCTGGCCGAACTCGACGCGGCCGCGGCGTAGCGGCCTGCGCTGACGTATCCCGATGCCCCGCGGGCGTCGTCATGTGCCCTTCATGTTTCGCGGGTAGACCAGTCGCCGGACCCCGACCGAGGGCGACAAGACTCGCGAAACGCAACAGGGGGCGGCAGTGCCCAGGCCACCGACAGCAGGCTCGCGCGGCGTCACGACCTCATCAGGGCCGATGACCGCGGACCCGCCGGGTCACCGCCGACCCAGGCGGCGCCGTCACTGGGCCCCGCACGTGCCACGCCGACGCTGGTCAAGGATCGCCTCGGCCGTCCTCATCGCGGTGCTGATCCCCGTTACCTGGTCGGTGGGGCACGCCCTCACGGTGCCCGGCGGCGGAACGGTGTCGGAGCGGCTGGCCGAGTGGGCCCGCGATCATTACCTGGGCCCGCTCGTGACCCTGGGCGAGTGGATCACCTACCAGCCGCCGAAGGTCGGCGGCAAGCCGTCCTTCGCGCTCACCGGTGGCCCGGCCGCCGGGCCGGAGCACCCGGCGGCCCACGCCTCGCCGGCACCGCCGGCCTATCCCGCCCCGGCGCCGCTGCAGCCGTTCGTGTCGCCCGCGCTGCCGGGCGAGGGTCAGTGGCGGGTGCTCGCGAGCGTGCACGGGCAGCCCGCGATCTACGGCGCCGAGTTGCGGCCGAGCAGCGTCTACTCGTCCTACGTCGCGGGCATCGTGTCGATGAACCAGAACCTGCTGCAGTTCCAGCTGCGGCCGGGCGCCGAGGACCCCGGACCAGGCAATTGGGGCGCTGAGGACTATATCCCCGCGGGTACCAGGACCGGGCTGCTGGCGACCTTCAACAGCGGCTTCAAGATCGCCACTTCCGGCGGCGGCTTCTACCTGAACGGCGCGACCACAGGCACGCTCACCCCGGGCGTGGCGTCGGTCGTCTACTACGCCGACGGGCACCTCGCAATCGGTAGCTGGGACCAGACTGTGTCGATGGGGCCGGGCGTCGTGGGCGTCCGGCAGAACCTCCACCTGATCGTGCAGAACGGCCAGGTCCCGTCCAGCGTGGACGTCAACGTCGAATCCAGCTGGGGCGCCACGCTCGGCGGCGGCTACTACGTCTGGCGGTCGGGCATCGGGATCACCAGCGACAACCGCGTGATCTTCGGCTACGGCCCGGCGCTCGATGTCCGGGAGCTCGCCGACGTGCTGCAGCGCGCGGGCGCCGTGACGGCGCTGGAGCTCGACATCAACCCCGAGTGGACGAACTTCATGTACTACCTGCCCGACCAGGCTGCCAGCCCGACGCCGGTCAACCTGCTGCCGGATCAGCAGGAGCCGGCCGACCGCTACTACTCACCGAACAGCAGGGACTTCACCGCGGTCTTCGCGAAATGACCAGCCCGGCTGGGGTCCCCACCGGGCAGCCGACGGCCGCCGGGGCACGGCGGCGGGTCACCGTTCTCGCCGCGAGCACGACTCTCGCCGTGGCGGCAATCCAGGCCGCCCGGCCGCGGCAGTGGCCGAAGAACCTGCTGGTGTTCGCCGCCCCCCTGGCCGGAGCGTCACTCGGC
>JBOHCP010000261.1:0-7222 GCA_050698875.1 Streptosporangiaceae bacterium
ACCCGGCCGTCCGCGCCGCCGAGGAGCGTGAGCGCCACGAACGCGATCCTGACGACGATGACGTCGATGCCGCTGTAGTCGGCCAGACCGGATGCCACCCCCGCGAACATCCGGTTCCCGCTCGGGCGAGTGAGTGTCGTGTGCCTGGTCCCGCCGCTCGGCGCGGAGCCTGCGGCGGACTGGTCGGGTGCTGAGCCGGTGATTTCGGTCATGGCACCCAGGGTGTCCCGCCGCGGGCGGGCTGCCTATCGGGGAACCACCCTGATGAGACCCTGGTCACCCGGCCGGAGGACCAGGGCTTGCCCGGATGGCGGCCGGCCCGTCGCCAGGCCATCATGGGCACATGGCCGATCACGCGGAAACCTCGGCTGGGTGGCACGCCACGACCGGTCCCGGCGGGCAGGCACCGGACCAGCCGGCGTCCGGTCACCGGCCGGCGTGGCTGGCATCGCTTGCGGCCCGGCTGCGGCCCGCACAACCGGGCGGCCGGCCCCTGCGCCGCCCGCTGGATGGCCGCTTGCTCGGCGGCGTCGCGGCCGGGATAGCGCAGCGCACCGGACTGGACGTCGGCCTGGTGCGGGCGGTGCTGGTTGTCGCGGCGCTGGTCACCAGCGGATTCTTCGCGGCCGCCTACGTGGTGGCGTGGCTGCTGATCCCGGCGCAGGGCGCCGACACCAACATCGCCACCAGGGCGCTGGCGGACAAGCGCGGCATCGCGCTGGCAGCGGCGCTGGCCTCCGTCCTGGTGGTGGCGGAGATCATTGCCTCGGCGCTGGGCGCGGGCTGGATCGCCGGCCTGGCGTTTCCGCTGATCGTGTGCGCCGCTGGCCTCGTGCTGATCGCGCGGAACGCTGACGCCGACGAGCGCCAGCAGCTGCGCGAGTTCGCCGACACGGCTGGCCGGGCAAGCTCCGACCGCCGGTCAGGCCGGCTGCTGCGGGTGGCGGTCGCGGTGCTCCTGCTGCTGGGCGGCGCGGCGGCACTGCTCGTCGGCCACGCGACCAACGTGGCCCTGCTGCGGCCGCTCGGCGGCATCGTGCTGCTGATCGGGGGCATGGCCCTGGCCTTCGGCCCGTGGTGGCTGCGCATCGCCAGGGACCTCGTCGAGGAGCGCCAGGCGCGGATCCGGGCCGAGGAACGCGCCGACATAGCCGCTCGGGTGCATGACTCGGTGCTGCAGACGCTGGCCCTGATCCAGCGCCGTGCCGATGACCCGCATCACGTCATCCAGCTCGCCAGGGCGCAGGAGCGCGAGCTGCGCGCGTGGCTGTTTGACGGGCGCGCGCCCGGCTCACTCGACGGCCAGGCCGTCACCGTGGCCGACGCCGTGCGGCTGATCCAGCAGGATGTTGAGGCGCAGCACGGGATGGCCGTCGAGGCCGTGACCGTTGGCGACTGTGCCCTGGATGACGAGCTTACGGCCCTGCTCGCTGCCGCCAAGGAGGCAACGGTGAACGCGGCAAAGTGGTCGGGCGCGGACGTGGTCTCGCTGTTCGCGGAGGTCGAGCCCGACTCGGTGTCGCTGTACGTGCGAGACCGCGGCCGCGGGTTCGACCCCGACGTCGTCCCGGCTGACCGCAAGGGGCTAGCGGAGTCGGTGCGCGCCAGGGTGACCCGCCGCGGCGGCACCGCCACGATCCGCAGCGCGGCGGGCGAGGGCACCGAGGTGTCGCTGGTCATGCCCAGAGTGGCGGCTGACTCATCGGCGCGGCGATCATGACCGCGCCAGGACCGGCATCGGCCCGCGGTGCGACGGCGGGGCCCGGCAAGCCGCGGGTGTTCATTGTCGACGATCACAGCATGTTCCGCTCCGGCGTCAGGTCCGAGCTGGCCGGCGATGTCGAGATCGTCGGGGAGGCTGCCGACGTGGCACCGGCCATCGGCGAGATCTCTCGGTCCGTGCCCGACGTGGTGCTGCTTGACGTGCACCTGCCAGGCGGCGGCGGGCAGGAAGTGGTCGTCGCGGTGAAGGCGGAGCATCCGGAGGTGAAGTTCCTCGCGCTGTCGGCCTCGGATGCGCCCGAGGACGTGATCGCCGTAATCCGGGCCGGCGCTCGCGGCTATGTGACCAAGACGATTTCGGGCACCGAGTTGGTCGACGCGGTACGCCGCGTCGCGGCCGGCGACGCCGTCTTCTCGCCGCGGCTCGCCGGGTTCGTGCTCGACGCGTTCGCGGCGGGGGCAGCAGCGGAGCTGGACCGCCCGTCCTTCGACCCGGAACTCGATCAGCTGACCGCGCGAGAGCGGGAGGTGCTCCGCCTGATCGCCCGCGGCTACACCTACCGGGAGGTGGCCACGGACCTGTTTATCTCGGTCAAGACGGTCGAGAGCCACGTCTCGTCGGTGCTGCGCAAGCTGCAGCTATCCAGCAGGCATCAGCTCACCCGGTGGGCGGCCGAGCGACGGCTGACGTAGCCGGGCGGCGGGAGGGCAGCGCCAGGCGACACAGCCGGCTGATGAAGAAGGCGGCCGCGCCGAGAGCGCCGATGCTCAGGCTGAACATCTGGCCCGCGCCCTGCCCCTGCTGCACCATCTCCAGGTTGAGGCCACGGCCGGCCGTCCCGATCGCCACGATCACGGCCAGGATGGCCCCGACGGCTTCAGCGCTGCCGATCGGGAGCGCGGTCAGCGTGCCCCGATCCTGCCAGCGACGCCGCATCCAGCCATACGCGGTCAACGCGACGACCCCGAGCACGCCGGCCAGGAAGCTGTGGACGATGACCTCGCCGACGTGGTCGGCGGTCATCGCGGTGATGCAGCTGTGGGTCGACGGATCACCGGCCAGCCACCGGGCGCAGTCCGCGCTGGTGTAGCTACCCGATGGGAACGGCGCGACGAGGAACGTGCCGCCGCGCAGTGCCGCCATTGCCCAGCCGGCGGCGCCGGAGACGGCCACGGCAACCAGCGCGATGCCGCCGATCAGCGAGCCAGCGAGGGCGGTGCGGCGCAGTAGCGCGGCCGTCGGCCTGCTGAACTGCACCGGCCGCCCGCTGATCTGGCTGACTGCGCCTAGCCGGGCTACCGCGGCTGCTTCCGACTCCAGCTGCGGCTTTCCGGCCGCAAGCTCCTCGGCGACCGCGTCGTGCAGGTGGGCCTCGACCTCCGCCAGCGTGCGGCGTACCTGACGAGCCGGACAGCTGAGCGTCAGCAGGAGCTTGTCCAGGTACTCCTCGACCGGCTCGGAACCGGCGGGCAGGTCACGCACCGTGCTCATACCATCTCTCCGATCGGGGTGTCGGGCGTCAGTTGCATCGCAAGGTCGCGCAGCACGTGGGCAACGGATCCGCTGAACGAGCGCCACTGCCGGGCCTCCGCGGCCAGCGATTCCTGGCCAGTGGCGGTCAGCCGGTACAGCCGGCGCCGGCGGCCAGCGACGGTCTCCCAGGCGCTGTCAAGCAGACCGGCGCTCTCCAGCCGGTGCAGCGCCGGGTAGACGGTCCCTTCCGGCAGGTCGAAGGCTCCGTCGCTGCGCTCGCGCAGCCTGGTAATGATCGAGTAGCCGTGGCCGGGTCCGGCCGCGAGCACGGCCAGCAGCAGCATGTCGAGGTTGCCCTTGAGCTTCTCCGCCATCATGCCTAGCAATGCTAGGTATAGAAGCGGCACCCGTCAACTCGGCTCGCGGCACGGGCCGCCCCGCCGCGGTGCGCGCGGCGATGTCTTGCACCCTGCAGCCGGTGGCGTCGCCTACGGTAGGTGACATGAGTGCGCCAGGCAGCTCTCTCAGTCCTGGTTCTGGCGACGCGACCACGAGCGTTCTCATCGTCGAAGACGACGCAAGTATCGCCGCCCAGCTGGTCCGCGCGCTGACCAGGGGTGGCTACCAGGTAGAGCACGTCGCGACCGGGCAGGACGCGCTCGGCCGGGGCAGGCCCGACGTCGTGCTGCTCGATCTCGAGCTGCCGGACCTCGACGGCGTGCAGGTCTGCCGGAAGCTGCGCGAGCGCACGGACGCCGCGATCATCGTGATCACCGCGCACGGCGAGGAGCCGGATCGAGTCATGGCGCTCGATGCCGGAGCCGACGACTACCTGGTCAAGCCCTTCGGCGTGGCAGAACTCCAGGCGAGGATCCGTGCGGTCATGCGCCGCCTGCGTCCCGGCGGCGATGTCGTCAGGCACGGCCCGCTTGTCGTCGATATCCGCACGCATCGGGTCACCGTCTCGGGTGCCGAGGTCATGCTGACGCCGAAGGAGTTTGACATCCTCGAGTGCCTGGCTGCCGATCCGGGCCGGGTCGTGACGCGGCAGGGGGTCCTTGAGACCGCCTGGGACGCGCACTGGTATGGCCCGACGAAGGTGCTGGATGTGCACGTCGCGTCGCTGCGGCGGAAGCTCGGCGTACCGGGCCTGATTGAGACGGTCTACGGCCGCGGGTTCCGGCTTGGTGACGTCGGTGACGCCGCTCACGTCGGCGGGGCGGGCGGGGCGTAGATGGCCCGCCGGATCGTGCTGGCGGTCCTGGCGCTGGTCGCGGTCCTGCTGGGGGTCGTCGCCGTGCCGCTCGGGCTCATCACGACGAATCAGGACAGGCAAGACTTCCAGGACGAGACCGTAGTCACCGCACGCACCGTCGCCAACGTCGCCGAGGAGCGACTCGACGACGGCCGGGCGGAGCCACAGCTCGGCCGCCTCGTGGGCCAGCTTGGCCGTGGCGGTGACCGGGTGAGCGTCTACGACACGGCCGGCCGGCAGATTGCCCGCACGGCGGCAGCGCCTCCGCTGTCGCCCGCCGGCCTCGCGCAGGCACGCTCGGCCGGGCACGAGACGGTATTTCCGGCGGACGACTGGTTCATCGTCGCCACGCCGGTGCCGATGGACTCGGGCGCGGGTCGCGTGGGCACCGTCGTGCTGGCCAGGCCAAGCTCGGCGGTGGACCGCGAGGCGGGCGTCCTGTGGGGAGTGATCGGCCTGGTCGCCGCTGCCGGCCTGGTCGCCGCTGCGCTGATCGCGATCGCGCTGGCGCGCTGGGTGAGCCGTCCGCTCAGTGAGCTGGAGGGCGCCGCTCAGTCGCTTGGCGACGGGGCGCTTGGCACCCGGTCGCCCACGGGGCGTGGCCCCGGCGAGATACGGCGGCTGGCGGCGAACTTCAACCTCATGGCGGCCCGTCTCGAGGCGCTCGTGCGCGGCCATCAGGCGACCATGGCCGATGTCTCGCACCAGCTGCGCAGCCCGCTCGCAGCCCTGAGGCTGCGGCTTGAGCTGCTCGCGCAGGATAGCGACGAAGCAGCAGCAGCCGAGCTGGCCGGCGCGCAGGAGGAGATCGCCAGGCTGTCGCGGATGGTAAACGGGCTGCTGGCGATCGCGCGGGCAGAGAACATTGACACGCCGCAGGTCAACCTGCAGGTGGATCACCTGGTCAGAACCCGGGTGGCGGCGTGGCGCCCGGCGGCCGACGAGCGCTCCGTCCGCCTCGAGACTGACCTCCAGCCAGCCAGCGCGCGGATGGGCGAGGGGCACCTGGAACAGATCCTGGATAACGTGATCGCGAACGCTCTCGAGGCGCTGCCGCCCGGTGGCACCATCTGGCTGGCGGCCGTCGCCTCCGGCGACGTGATCACGATCACGGTCGCCGACAACGGGCCCGGCATGACCCTGCAGCGGCGGGAACGTGCCTTCCGCCGATTCGCCACCAGCAATGGCGGGGGTGCCGGCCTCGGCCTGGCCATCGTGGACCGGCTCGCGGTTGCCAACAGCGGGACAGCAGTGCTGTCCGACACCCTGGGCGGCGGGCTGACGGTGACGATCGAGCTGCCGCGGGTCCGCGCCGAGCGCCGCCGGGGCGGCTACCTGCACGGCGGCCATCAGCCCCCGAGCGGTGGGACAGCCAGTGAGAATTAACCGCTTCTGAACTTTTCCTGAACCGGTCACCGTGATCCGGCCGGGCAAGCTGATCAAGGCGGTCCCGGCAGCCAAATGCCCGGCTGCGGAAACCGAGAGCCGACTCAGAGCGTCGTACCAGGACTACGAGAAGCGCCCCGGCTACACAGGGGCAGCGAAGCAGCCCAGCCGCGACCGTCGCGATGAGGACGGCGCCAGCGAAGGAGTGCTGAGTTCTGATGCGAGAGCACGTGCACGTGGCGTCCCTGCGCCGCGACAACCGCCTGGCGCTGATCCGCAAGATCACCTTGTGGATCACCGGCGCCGCGGCCGCCGCCTCGCTGGGCCTCGGCACTGCCTTCGCGCACGCGGTTCCCGGTCACGCGGCGAGCACGACGAGCACGCCGCGGCCTAGCGCGACACCGTCGGCGCCCGCCAGCTCAGGGTCGGCTAGCTCAGGGTCGGCCAGCTCAGGGTCGGCCAGCCCGAGCGCGAGCAAGTCGACACAGCTGGCGCGGCCGGTGCAGCGGCCGGCGCACACCACCGCGCCGTCGGCCGTGACCTCAGGCGGGTCCTGATCAGATGAGCCGTGCTGCCGATTCCGCGTCCGCCGCGGCCGGTCACGCGGTTGCCACGGCCGGTGCCGGTCCGAGCCCGCTCTGGTACGCCGCCCGCGCGACCGGCGTGGTCGCGCTGGTGCTGCTGACCATCACGGTGGTGCTCGGCGTAGCCGGAACGGCGCGGTTCAGCTCCGCCGCGATGCCCCGGCTGGTGCGGTCCGGGCTGCACCGTAACGTGTCACTGCTGTCGGTCGGGTTCGTCGCGGCGCACGTGCTGACGGCGGTGCTCGACCCGTACGCCTCGGTTGGCCTCACGTCGGCGATCATCCCGTTCAGCTCGCATTACCGCCCGTTCTGGCTCAGTCTCGGCACGATCGCGTTCGACCTGCTGCTCGCGCTGGTGCTCACGAGCCTGCTGCGGACCCGGCTCGGCCACCGCGCCTGGCGCGGCGTGCACTGGCTGGCCTATGCGTCCTGGCCGATCGCGCTGTGGCACGGCCTCGGCACCGGCACCGACAGCAAGGTGTCGTGGCTGCTGCTGCTCGACGCGCTCTGCGTGCTCACTGTCGGCGCGGCGGTGCTCTGGCGGCTGCGGCTGGTACGGCCGGGCCGATCCCGCGCCGCCGGGCTGGTCGTGACGGCGGCGATCGCGGTGGCGACGGTCGTGTTCGTCTCGATTGGGCCGCTGCAGCCCGGCTGGGCCCGGCGGGCCGGCACGCCCAGCAGCCTGCTCGGCTCCTCCAGGCCGGCCGCGGGGGCCGTGATCGCCCCGAACGCCGCACACCCGAGCGAACCGAGTGTGCTGATCGCGGGCGAGCCGCGCGCCGCCACGCGGCCGGGAGGTGC
>JBOHCP010000262.1:0-7202 GCA_050698875.1 Streptosporangiaceae bacterium
GGTGTACGCGGCCTTCCTGCGCGGCCTGTTCGAGGCTGACGGAACAGTGCAGAACGGCGTCCCCAGCCTCTCGACCGCAGACGCAGGGTTCGCGGCCGAGATCAGGACCCTGGCACTGGCCCTAGGCCTCGCGACGACGACCCGGCAAACGACGGGCGGCTGGGGCGGCCCGATCTTCCAGGTTCGGCTGCGCAACGTCGACCACGCGTTGCGCTTCGACGAGCGCGTCGGGTTTATCGGCAACCGCAAGAACGTACTGACTGCGTTCATCGAGCCGGCATCGTCAGCCAAGAAGGACTACATCAAGCTGCCACGACGAGTCTGGGACGAGATCGTGCCGGACGGTCATCCAAGCCGCAGCGCGGTGACGCAATCCCTTTACAAGTCGTACGGTGTGCCGCGCATGCTGGCCGAGCGGCTCTTCGAGCAGACGATGGATCCGCGGCTCGATGCGGCGCTGAGCTATCTGTTCGAGCGCGTTGCAAGCAACGGGGACGGCGGGATCCAGCCGACGTACGACCTCTCCGTCCCGGACAACATCACTTATGTTGCCAACGGCATGGTTAGTCACAACACCATCGGCTTGATGATGGACTGCGACACGACTGGCATCGAGCCGGACCTGGCCCTCGTCAAGTTCAAGAAGCTCGTAGGCGGCGGCTCCATGCAGATCGTCAACCAGACAGTGCCGCGGGCACTGAAGAACCTCGGGTACCAGACCGAGCAGATCGAGGCGATCGTCGAGTACATCAGCGAGCACGGCCACGTCGTTAACGCGCCCGGCCTGCGGTCCGAGCACTACGAGGTGTTCGACTGCGCGATGGGCGAGCGGGCGATCAGCCCGATGGGCCACGTGCGCATGCTCGCGGCAGTGCAGCCCCTGCTCAGCGGGTCGGTCTCGAAGACCGTGAACATGCCCGAGAGCGCGACGGTCGAGGACATCGAGAAGATCTACTTCGAAGGCTGGAAGCTCGGCCTGAAGGCGCTCGCGATCTACCGGGACAACTGCAAGGTCGGCCAGCCGCTGTCGATAGCGAAGAAGAAGACCGAGGAGGCACCGGCGCTCGCTTCGCCCCACGAGGTCAGGCCGGTACGGCGGCGGCTGCCCAAGCAGCGGTCGGCGTTGGTGACCAGGTTCTCGGTGGCGGGTGCCGAGGGATACATGACAGCGTCCAGCTATCCGGACGACGGCGTTGGCGAGGTGTTCCTCAAGCTCGGCAAGCAGGGCTCGACACTGGCCGGCGTGATGGACGCATTCTCGATGGCGATCTCGGTCGGCCTGCAGTACGGCATCCCGCTCGAGTCGTACGTGGCGAAGTTCACCAACATGCGGTTCGAGCCGGCCGGCATCACCGACGACCCGGACATCAGGATGTCCAGCTCGGTGATGGACTACATCTTCCGCCGCCTGGCCCTGGACCACCTGTCTTTCGAGCAGCGGGCCGAGCTGGCCATTCTCACCACAGATGAGCGCACGGCACAGCTCAACGGAGAGGAGCCGCCGTCGCCGGCTGAGGACCTCGACCCGGAGGAGCTAGCGCAGTCGGCAGCCGTGGAGCGCGTGCGGCCAGCACGGACGCAAGCCCCCGAGGTTCCGGCGGACCGACCGGTTGTAGCACCGGCCGCGCCGGGCAGCACGACCGAGCTCATCGAGTCGCAGCAAGGCCGGGTCGCCGACGCGCCGTTGTGCCTGACATGCGGCTCGAAGATGCGCCCGGCTGGTAGCTGCTATGTCTGTGAGGGCTGCGGCTCAACCAGCGGCTGCAGCTAAAAGTGAGCGGTATTGCATCAGATGCAACAGCGGTCGATTTGACCGCTTTGCTTCGGATGTAGAGGGCTGGCCTGGGCGGGACTTGCCTGGGCCAGCTCATGCCAGTCCTGCAGCCTGGCGCAGGCCAGACAGCAGAACGGGCACCCTGCCTTGCAGGAGGCCGGGTGCCCGTCGCGGCAAGGACTGTGGTGTCTCTTGCGGGCAAGGCAAGCAGGTCGTTGGGCTGGCAGTCCAGGATGTCGCACAACGCGGCCAGCGTGTCGGTCGACAGGCGCTGCGGCACCTGGGCCACCAGCCGGTAGACCTGCTCACGAGACAGGTGAATGCCGCGCTCGGCCAGCAACGGCACCAGATCCGAGGTCTGGAACAGGCCCTTCTCGGCCATCCGCAGCCGCAGCTGCCACCGGATGCCCATCTTCTTCGTCACGGCTGCTCCCCCAGCGGGCCTGCGTAACGCCCGCGCAGCGTCCTGGCCAGCAGGCGATTCCGGAACTCCTCCGACACGCCGGTGTAGATCGCGGTCGTGCTCGCATAGGAGTGACCGGCCTGGTCTTGCGCGAACCGCTCCGGGTAGCCGAACTCGATCAAGCGCGTGACGTGCGAATGCCGCAGGCAGTGCAGATCCAGCACCGGATCCAGGCCGGCCGCGTCACGCGCCTCCACGAACGCCTCGTTGATCGCCCGCCGGGACAGCCGGCCACGCCGCTCGGTCACCCACAGCGCCGCAAGACTCCCCGGAGAGAACAGCGGGCGCACCTCCTCAACCCACTGCTGCAACACGGGCACCGCCCAGTCCATCTCCGGCACCGTGAGCACCGTGCGCCACTTCGGCGGGCTGCCGTTCGACGACTTGCCCCACCGCACGAACACCGCCCCGTAACCCGCGAACTGAGGCACCTGCGGGTTCCGGCGAAGGTCAGGAAGGTCCAGGCCCCACGCCTCGCGGCGCCGCAGCCCTTTCCCGGTGCATGCACAGGTCAGTCACGCAGCCAAGGTAGACCGGGCCCCACGCCTCGCGGCGCCGCAGCCCTTTCCCGGGGGTCCGGGGCCCGCTGCGCCGCCAGCGCACCCTTCCGGCCGCGGGACCGGATCTGCTCCACCCGGCCGTCAGCCGCGTCGAACAGGGCCTGAACCTCGTCATAGGTCAGCGGGCGCCGGTGCGGCTGCCCCTCGAACTCGGTCACGTGCGCGGCGCCGCCGGTGCGGCGCAGCACGATCCGCCGCCCGGACCTGTCGTGACGACGACCGATCCTGGCGGCGGGTCGCGGGCTCGCGTCACCTCTTGCCTGGTCGGCCTCCGTGCCTGGGCTGGACATCGCGAGTGCACAGCGCGCCCTCGCCGCGGCCGGGGCGGACCACGGGCGGGCGTTGCGGGAGGTGGAGGCGCTGCTGGAGGAGTATCCCGCTGCCCTGATCGCCACCCCGGCCGCGTATCCGCTGGCGCTGGTCCGGCTGGCTCATGCGCTGATCGAAGCCGGCTGTCAGGCGGTCGCGGCCCCGGCGTGCGCCGGGTGCAGCAAGATCACGACCGACCTGCGGCGCTCGGCCGCCTCGGGCCGGGTCTGCGGAACCTGCGCAGCCCGCGGCAGCACCGGAACGTGCGCTCGGTGCGGCCGGGCCAGGCGGATCAATGCCCGGCGTCCCGAGGGCGGGATCTGCTCGGCCTGCTACGACAAGGACGAGCAGGTGGTGACGGAATGCAGCGGCTGCGGCCGGAGACGCAGGGCGGCGGCCCGGATGCCCGACGGCAGTGCTCGCTGCCAGTTCTGCGCGACGCGCCCGGCGCGCACCTGCTCGGCCTGCGGCCAGCAGCGCACCGTCGCGGGACCACCGATGCCGGGCCGGTCTGCGCCTCGTGCTACCAGGCTCCGCAGCGGCCATGCGGGCGCTGCGGGCAGACCCGGAAGATCGCCAGGCGGGCAACAGCAACCCCCCCGACTTGTGCTACAGCTGCTACAAAGGGGCGCTGGCGGTCTGCTCGGTCTGCGGGGAAACCAGGCCCTGCCAGCGGATCTCCTCGGGCAGCCCGATCTGCCGCACCTGCCGGGCCCGCCCTCTCCGGCCGTGCTTCCGGTGCGGGCGCGACCGCCCGGTCCAAGCCGAATGGCCCGCCGGGCCGGTCTGCGTCGGCTGCTACGAGCATGTCCGCAGCCACCCCGCCCAGTGCGCGGGCTGCGAGGTGGTGCGGCCGCTGATCGGCACCGATGAGCAGGGACGGCCGATCTGTGGCCCGTGCGCCGGAGCTCCCAGGCTGGATTACGCCTGCCGCGACTGCGGCCGGGCAGGAAAGATCCACAGCGGCCGGCGCTGCTTCAGTTGCGTCCTGGCCGAGCGCGCCCGGAGCCTGCTCGCCGGTCCCGGCGGGGATGTCCCTGCGCAGCTGCATCCCCTGCTGGAGGCTCTGTGCACGGTCACCAACCCGGCCACCGTGGTGAGGTGGCTGGGCGCGAGCCGGTCAGCCCGGCTGCTCGGCAACCTGGCCAGGACAGGCGACCCGATCACCCACGATCTGCTCGATAGCCTGCCGCAGGACCAGTCCCTGCACTACGTCAGGGAAGTGCTGGTCAATTCCGGTGTCCTGCCCGCGCGCAACGAGCACCTGGAGCGCCTAGCGCCCTGGCTGGAGCACGTGCTGCACGATAAGCCAGCCGACCATGCCCGGCTGATCAGGCCCTTCATGCACTGGTTCGTGCTCCGCCGCGCCCGCCGGAACGCCGCCCGGCGGACCTTCACCCGGGGATCAGCCGACTTCGCGCGGGCCCGTGTTCTGGCCGCCCTTGACCTGCTGTCCTGGCTGGATCAGCGCGGCCAGGCCCTGAGCGACCTGACGCAGGCGGACCTGGACCGGTGGCTCGCTGACGGCGCCACCAACCGCCGGGCCGTGCGCTACTTCCTCCGGTGGGCACGCAGCCGCGGCCTGGCCGGCGAACTGACGGTGCCGCTTCCCCCGCGCCAGGAGCCGGCACTGCTGCTCGCTGAGGACGTCCATATCCGGCAGCTCGACCAGTGCCTCTCCGACGAGGCCATGCCCCTGGACCTCAGGGTCGGGGGAGCGCTGGTGCTGCTGTTCGGGATGCTGGTCAGCAGGATCACGCAGCTGGCCAAAGACGACGTGATCGAGGACGGGCAGGCCACCTGCCTCGCCATCGACGGGCACCGTCTCATGCTGCCGCCCCGGCTCGCAGTCCTCGTCCGCCAGTTGCGCGATCGGGACGAGCCGCGATGGACTCTGGGTCGGCTGGGAACCCCGGCGCCGTGGCTCTTCCCTGGCCAGAGCCCGGCGCGGCCGACGGTGGACATCCTGTTCGGGGTCCGTCTGCGCCGCTACGGCATCGACGCCCATGGCGGCCGCAACACCGGCCGCCTTGTCCTCGCCGCCGAGCTGCCCGCTTCGGTGCTGGCTGACCTGACCGGTATCAGCATCAGCACTGCCGAGCGCTGGTCCCAGTGGGCCAGGCGAGACTGGGCGGCCTAAGTCGGCAAGCGCTGGCCGACGGCCACGAAGACGCGGACAGCCGGAAACCTGCTAAGCAAACCCGCTAAACATGCTAACCGGAATTAGAATTAGGTTGTTTAGTAGGTTTGCTTAGGAGGTTCCTTGCGCAGCTTCGCCGACCTTGACGCGCTCGTCGGGCTGGTGCCAGCCCAGGTCGTCACCCGGCTCAGCGCGATCGACTTCGGCCGGGGCTCGGAAGCGCTCTACCGCGACCAGATGCCCGGGCTGCTCACCGAGCTCGCCAACCGGGCCCGCGTCCTGAGCATCACCGCCTCGTCCGCCATCGAGGGCATCGTCGCCGACGCCGATCGTGCCCAGCGAATCATCGACCGGCGCACGACGGCGCTGCGCAACCGCAGCGAGCAAGAACTGGCCGGCTACCGCGACGCCCAGGATTACCTGTTCCGGGAGGACTGGCGCCCGCTGAACGCGGGCCTGATCCGGCACCTGCACCGGCTCCTGTTCGCTCATACGGCGATGCCTGGCGGGTCATTCAAGACGGAGGACAACCTGGTCGTTGACCGCTCGCCAGACGGCTCGACCACCGTCCGCTTCAAGCCCGTGCCGGCCGCGAGCATCCCGTTCGCCACCGATGACCTGATCGAGCGCTACGGGCGGGCGATTGCGGCGGGCCAGCACCATCCGGTGCTCTTGTCCGGGCTGTTCGTCCTGGACCTTCTCGTTATCCACCCCTTCGAGGACGGCAACGGGCGGGTCGCTCGCCTGCTCACCAGCGCCATGCTCAGCGAGCACGGCTACACAGTCGGCCGCTACGTGAGCCTTGAACAGGTGATCGCCGAATCAGCTGACACTTATTACCAGGCGCTTCTGGACTCCACCCACGGCTGGCACGAAGGCGCCGCCGACCCGTGGCCCTGGCTTAGCTACTTCACCAGCGTGATCGCCAACGCCTACACCGTCTTCGCCGACCGGGCAACCGCAGCCCGGACCCCCGGCACCAAGCAGCAGCGCGTCCGTGAACACGCCTTGCGTCACGCGCCGACCACGTTCCGTCTCGCAGACATCAGGACGGCACTGCCAGGTGTGAGTGACCAGACGATCCGGCTCGTCCTAGGGCAGCTGCGCGGCGAAGGCAAGGTCCGAGCCGACGGGACAGGCCGCTCCGCGACCTGGACACGGCTCCCGAATAGCGCACCCTCCGAATAAGTACCCTGCGCCAGTAACTTCCAGAGAAGACTCCCAGTTCGGGAGGGGTGCAGCTAGATGGCTGTACCCCTCCCGAGTTGCAGGAGATCGACGCTGCGGAGGAGGCCCGTGCCTTCCGCGCGCTAGCTGACTCCACTCGTCGGCAGATCCTGGAGGAGCTCAGGGCGGGGGAGCTATCGGCGGGCGAGATCTCCGGGAGATTCCCGATCAGCGGTCCGTCGGTCTCCCGCCATCTCGGCGTGCTGAAGACGCCGGGGCTGATTCGCGAGCGGCGCGACGCCAACCGCATCTTCTACTCCCTCGCCGAGGAACGACTTGCACTGTGCTTCAGCGGGTTCCTGAGCGCGGTCTGTCCCGACCAGTTCGTCCTCCGGCAGCATGTGCGCAAGCTCCAGGAGGACAGGCGGAGTACGGCATGAGGCCGCCTTCTCTCTCAAGCGTCATCGAACGACGCCTCCTGGTGAACTACCGGGTTGACAGGGAAGTCGCCGCGAGCCTGCTGTCGGCTCGGCTGCGGCCGCAGTTGGTGAAGTGCTGTGCGGTCGCCGGCATCTGCCTAATCCGCCTCGGGAGCCTACGGCCGAGCTGGGTTGCTATTTGGGCAGGGATGCGCACCGAGAATGCTGCGCATCGCGTTGCCGTCGATTGGGACGGCATGGGCGATCGCGGCCCGCATGGACGAACGGCGCCGGAGTCCGACGACTGGAGTCCCAGGACGATTCGAGGCAGTGCTCGATCTTGGGTAGCGGATGTCATCGGGGATGACAC
>JBOHCP010000263.1:0-7136 GCA_050698875.1 Streptosporangiaceae bacterium
CTGTACGGGTCCTCCGGCATTTACGACTGCCGGTAGCGCGCGACTGTCCTGCGGTACAGTTCGGCCGCGCTGGTCTCCCCGTCCACGTAGGCCGCGACTTCCCGGTCATGGTCCGGGCTGAACGGGCCCGGCAGCTCCGCCTGCACGGACTGCGCCGAAGCGAGGGCGGAGTCCAGCCGTGCGCGCTGCCGCGACAGCGCCTCGTACCGTTCGTAGACCTCGTATGGGAGGAGGATAGCCTCAGGCTTGCGGTGCGACCCGAACGCGACCGGCTCCGCTGCCGCGCCCTCCCGCCGGAACCGCGCGAGGATGCCGGAGAGCCGCTGCCGTACCTCCGACAGCGGGTGCACATGGATCACCACCGGATCGGTCATAGCGCTAGTGTACTAGAACTTGTACAAAATTGGCTCGTGGTCCGCTCGCCACACCCGGACTGCGCCGACGTGTTGTGCCGGAGGCGGGACAACCTGTGTGATTATCGCTTGCTCTATGGAAGTATGTCGGCATCGTCAGGATGGACGCTTTTCTAGCCAGAGCAGCGACCGGTCCGCATAGTAGCCTGTATGGAAACTATACCGATCACCGAGGCGAAGGCGCGGATCGCGGAACTGGCCGACCGGGTGGCCCGCGAGCACGATCACTTCACTATCACACGCAACGGGCGCGCCGACGTCATGCTGATCTCGGTGGCGGAGTACGAGTCGATGCAGGAGACGCTGGACATCCTCGGCGACGAGGAGACCATGGCGGACCTTCGTCAGTCCCGGGAAGATTTCGCCGCCGGCGACACTTTCAGTGCCAAGCAAGTCCGCGCCGAGCTTGAACAGCGACGGCATCTGGGCTCGCATTGAGCGGCGACCCGGCGGAAAGCCGACCGTACTCGGTAAGCCTGTCACGCCAGGCTCGCCGCAACATCCACGAGAACTTGCCCCTTGAGGTGCCGCCGCCGCTATGGCGACCATCGACGGATCGATCATCGTCCCTTACCGCGCGGGCAAGCCGCTCGACGAGCCGTTCGACGGCTACTACTCGGCCCGTCGCGGCACGTACCGGATCGTTTACCGGATCGACGAGGCCAGGCACCAGGTTGAGGTGCACTCCATCCGCCACCGACGCGACGCCTACCGAGGCTGAAGCACCCGGATCGCAGGAGGCCGGGCGGACAGTGACTTCGCGGGGTGTGAAGTTATCGCACTCTCCACGGCACGTGCTGTCACTCGCGAGCGCCGGCACCGTGGTCGGCCTGTACTGCCAGGCGGGCCTTTCCCGTACATCGACGGTGGCGATCGCCTACCTCATGTTCGGCGGCGCGTCATTGCGCGCAGCGTGCGACCGAGTCAGGGCAGCGCGACCGCAGGCGATGCCGGCGCTCGAGCTGTGGCATGCACTCGAAGGCATCCAGACCAGGCTTTCCGTGGCAGGACGCGGCGCAGAAGTCAGCTGATCGAGGGAGGCCCCAATGCCGTGGGCACAGGTAGGCCCGAGCGACATCTACTACCAGGAGGCTGGAGACGGCCAGCCGCTGGTGTTCCTGCACGGCATGAGTTCGTGCGCCGAGGCATGGTTCCAGCAGTTCGAGGCCTTTTCCCCGTTCTTTCGGGTGGTCGCGTACGACAGCGTCAACCACGGCCACTCCGCGAACTCGCCGCGCGACCAGCCTGAGCCCGACCGCGCCGACGAACTGGAGGGATTTCTGCAGGCACTAGGCCTGACCCGGCCGATCATCGCCGGGAACTCGATGGGCGCGCTGACGGCCCTGCGGTGGGCCGTCCGCCACCCAGACGGCGCGGCCGCGCTGGTGCCATCGGGCATGGGCATCGGCCCGTTCCCCGATGGCACGGCGCGCTCCCGCACCGGGCCGCTTGACGAGCACACCCTGTTCCTCCCCGTCGGGGACGCCCTGACCGATGGCCTCCGGACGCGCGATCCGCTGCTCTACGAGCGCTATTTGCGGATCCGCTCCACTGCGACCCGCCTGGAGGCGCTGCGGCACCCGCGGACGCGGTCCATGGTCACGCCCAGCAGGGAGGACCTCGACCAAGGAGTGGCGACGATCCGGTCCCCGATGCTCGTCGTCGTCGGTGACCTGGACTGGCTGGCGCCTAACGCGCGCGCGCTCGCCGCGGCGGTGCCGGGAGCGAAGCTCCACGTGGTCAAGGACTCGCCGCACAACGTCTATTACGAGACAGCGGCCGAGTACAACCAGGTCGTCTCCGGGTTCCTTGCCGAACACAAGCTCATGCCGGTCCGGGCCGGCTAGAGCGAGCCCCCGCGCTGCCCAGTCTGAGTGCAGCGCGGGCTCAGCGGTGGATCCGCGGCCGTGCCGAGCGCGTCAGTCGAGGTCACCAGGCACCGGAAGCGCGCGCAGGCTGTGAATGGCCAAGCCCCGCCTGAACTCCAGCTCGCTGGCCGGCACGGCCAGTCGCAGCCCGGGCAGTCGGCCGATCAGGTCGCGGAAGGCGCGCCCACTCCGTCTCTGGCCACGCCCAGGTCGGCCTGCCTTGTGGCCAGTGAACGAGGGACAAGTCGACGTGGTCCAGGCCGAGCCGCATGAGGCTTTGCTCGATGGCCGGCGACCGGGTCACGGGCCGCACAGTCCGCGACTACGAGCGACTGCCCGCCCACCACGAGACCATCGCCCACTGGGCGATGATCATCGTCATGAGCAGACGCCTCGGCACAACACGCCAGTCACACCCGCCCCGCATCGCATGAGTATCCAACCAGCCTCAAGCTAGGCGACAGTTTCTTGCGCGGCGAGTGGCACGGCCGCGTTCAGCACGTCCAGCGCCGAGCTTTGCCGGCTGGCGTCCGCGTAGTCGAACGGACCTGTCCAGTGCAGGCCGAACTGGTTGCTGGTGTTCCTGTCGTTGGCCAAGATGGAGCGAGCGTTGTCGCAGATGAACTCGCTGTAGGCCGGACGCGGGCTCTGCAGGGAGAAGTCGTAGAGGTTGCGCACGAATATGCCCTTGAACTGCGGACGGTCCCTGTCGCTGCGGGCAGTGCGGTGCTCGCCGGGCTCAAGCAGGATGCCATACCTGGCGTCCGGGGCCGGGGTGGTGAGCGACCTGAGGGCAGCATCGGCTATAGCCTCGCCCTGCCGCAGGTAAGCGGCGTCGCCGGTTATCTCGTGCAGCGCCGCCAGCCCGCCAAGGACCACCCCCTGGTTGTAGGTCCACGTCTGGCCGCCGTTGTTCCGGCAGGAATCGTCGAGCCCGTCGTTGACCAGGCCGTTGGCGCCGATCAAGCCGCGCGCGCAGAACCAGTTCCACTCCCGCCGCGCCCAGTCGAGGTACTCGCCGGCGCCAGCACAGCGCTGATGGAGCCGGGCTGCGAGGGTGAGGAACAACTCGTTGGTGATGGCGTTCTTGTACGAGCGCTCGCTGTTCCACCACACGCCACCGCCGCAGACGTCGTCCCATCCGGTCAGCATGTGGGCGAAGATTGTCCGGGCCGCGTCGAGGTAACGGACCTCGCCGGTCAGGTCAAAGGCGGCGACCCAGGCCAGGGCCCACCAGCCGTTGTCGTCGTAGAAGCTGGCCAGGAAGTCCGGGTGGCGGCGGCGCGCGACCCTGAACGTGCGCTCGACCACGCCGAGGTAGCTCTGGTCGCCGGTCCGCTGGGTGTAGGAGATCACCGCGGTTAGCGCGTTGGCCGAGTTCCACCAGCCCGCGGTCCGCCAGCAGCCCGTCCACCTGCGGTACCACCGCTGGAGCGCCTCAATCCCGGCCGCCGCGTGGGCACAGTAGTCCGGCTGCGGCACGCGATCCGGGACTGACATAGTTTGCCCCGTTCCTCGGTTCCGGCTTGGTGCCAGGCCGCTTGACCTTCCGGATACATTCCCGGCGACAGCCGGCCGGCAACTTCCGGCCTGCAGGCGCCGCAGACAGTCACGGCACGGACCGCCTGCCAACGGGACGGCGCACACACGGTGTGACGCCCTCCCGGAGACCGCCCGGAATGCTTGCCCCAGGTATCCGCGGTCGGCCCGGCGCGTCCGCGCGGGCACGCGGGCACGCGGCTCCAGTCAGCTTGTGCGCAGGACCAGGCGGCCCATCTCGACGCTGAGATGCCTGCCCGGATGACGTCGCTCGGGCGGTGGCTCGACACCTCCCGCCTGACGACCGCCGAGACCGTCAGCCAGATCGTGGCCCGTTCCCACGATGCGGTAGTGGCTGCATAGCGATCCTCGCAAGACCGGGCGCGGTGGGTCGGCGGCCCGGGCCTTGCCGGGTCAGCCTGGTCGCGACGCACGAAAACTCAGGAGCGTACTCGGCACCCGCCGTGGTTTACTGCGTGACACAGGTCCGATCTTTCAGGGAGGGTAGATGCGCGAGGCGTCCATGTCCATCGTGATGGTCTTGAGGGCTCATTCGAAGGGTATGACGGATGTCGCGCACGACACTCAACCTGGGGATCCTGGCGCACGTAGACGCCGGTAAAACTACTCTCACCGAGCGGCTGCTCTATGCCGTCGGCGTCATCGACCAGCTTGGTAGCGTTGACGCTGGGACGACGCAGACCGACTCGCTCGCGCTGGAGCGCCAGCGTGGTATCACCATCAAGTCGGCTGTCGCCTCGTTCGCTGTTGACGCGGTCACTGTCAACCTGATCGATACGCCCGGCCACCCGGACTTCATCGCCGAGGTGGAGCGCGTGCTGACCGTGCTCGACGGCGCCGTGCTGGTGATCTCCGCCGTGGCAGGCGTGCAGCCGCAGACCCGCATCCTGATGCGCGCGCTGCAGCGGCTGCGCATCCCGGCGCTGCTATTCGTGAACAAGATCGACCGGCTCGGTGCGGACCCGGAGCGCGTGCTGCGGGAGATCCGCGAGCGGCTCCAGCTCGCCATCATGCCGATGGAGTCCGTGCGCGCACCAGGGACGCGCGGCGCCGGCGTCACGCCGGCGGGTCCGGACGATCGTGACTTCCGGCTCAGGCTGACAGAGCTGCTCGCCGAGCAGGACGAGGGCCTACTGGCCGAGTACGTCGCGGACGCGGCGCGCGTCGCGTACGGCCGGCTCCGTACGGAGCTGGCGGCGCAGACGGCGCGGGCGCTCGTGCATCCGGTCTTCTTCGGCTCCGCGGTGACCGGCGCAGGCGTCGGGCTGCTGACCGCAGGCATCGCCGAGTTGCTGCCAGCTACTGCGGGCGACGCTGACGGGCCGGTCGCGGGCAGCATATTCAAGATCGAGCGCGGGCCTGCCGGGCAGAAGATCGCTTACGTCCGGATGTTCTCCGGCACGGTGCGCGCCAGGGACCGGCTGCGGTTCGGCGCGGGCCTCGAGAGCAAGGCGACGGCTGTAGCGGTCTTCGACCGCGGGCCCGCCGTGCCGCGGCCATCGATCTCGGCCGGCGAGATCGGCAAGCTCTGGGGCCTCAGCCAGGTCCAGATCGGAGACCGCATCGGCCAGCCGAAACTGGACGGGGCCGACCGCCAGTTCCCGCCGCCGACGCTGGAGTCCGTCGTTGTCGCGCGGAAGCCCGCTGACCGGGTGCGGCTGCGGGTCGCCCTGGGCCAGATCGCCGAGCAGGACCCGCTGATCAATATGCGCCAGGACGACCGGCGGCAGGAGATCTCGGTGTCGCTGTACGGGGAGGTCCAGAAGGAGGTCATCCAGGCGACCCTGGCCGATGACTTCGGCGTCGAGGTGGCGTTCCGAGAGACGACGACGATCTACATCGAACGGCCGGCTGACCCGGGCAGCGCGGTCGAGGTCCTTCAGTCGGACAGCCATCCGTACTCCGCCACGGTCGGGCTCGCTGTCGAGCCCGCACCGCCCGGCTCCGGCGTCAGCTTCCGGCTTGACGTGACCGCCCGCGACATACCGCTGTACATCTACAAGACGGCGGGCGGCTTTGTGGCAGCCATGACCGGCTACGTCCGCACTGCGCTACGTGAGGGCCGCTATGGCTGGGAGGTCACCGACTGCCTCGTAACGATGCACGAATGCGGCTACTACGTCGGTGACGGACCGGCGAAGCAGATCCTCGCCACGCCGCGGACGACGGCAGCCGACTTCCGCAAGCTGACGCCGCTGGTGCTGACGCAGGCGCTCGAACATGCGGGCACCGTGGTCTGCGAGCCGATGGCACGCGTCCGCCTGGACATCCCGACGGAACGGCTGGGCGCTGCCCTGTCTGCCCTGGCCCGCCTTGGCGCGGCAGTCGACGCACCGCAGCCGCGAGGCGACCTAGCCCTGATCGAGGCAGTCCTGCCGTCAGCCATCGTGCACGTCCTGCAGCAGCAACTGCCGGGACTGACCGCTGGCGAGGGCGTACTCGAATCCTGCTTCGGCGGCTACCAGCCAGTGCGCGGCAGGTTCCCGACTCGCCAGCTTCTTGTGCCGAATGTAAGACACTCGACCATCGCTCCTGCCTGAGGTCGTACGGCCGGGCGGACCTGGCGCGCCTTGCGGGCGGCCCGGTCTCGTCGAGGTTGAGGCTCAGGCGGCGCTGGTCTTCCCGCGCCAGACACCTCCGCTATGCCACCGTCCGGGCTCTGTGGCAGCAGAGCGGTGCGTGCCGATATTCGCTTGGTCCCGTGCGGGAAGCGCCTTACTGTGGCGCGGTGACGACTCAGATGATCATTCTCAACGGTGGTTCGAGCTCGGGGAAGTCCGGCATCGTACGGTGTCTGCAGGCCGTGCTGCCGGATCCGTGGCTGGCGTTCGGGTGCGACTCGTTCGTTGCCGCTATGCCCGCGACGATGCAGGCGTCGGCAGCGGGAATCGTGTTCGCGGCGGATGGCGGAGTGAGCGTCGGGGCGGACTTCCGGGCGCTGGAAGCGGCCTGGATGGACGGCGTCGTGGCGATGGCCCGGGCAGGCGCCAGGGTCATCATCGATGACGTCTTCCGCGGCGGAGCGGCGTCCCAGCAGCTGTGGCAGCGGGCTCTGGGCGCACTGGCAGTGTTGTGGGTCGGCGTCAGGTGTGAAAGCGCGGTCGCCGCAGGTCGTGAGGTTGCCCGAGGAGATCGCATCCAGGGGGATGGCCGCATCGCAGGCGGACCTGGTTCACGATGGCGTCTGCTATGACCTGGAGGTGGACACGACGCACACCGAGTGCCTGGTGTGTGCCCGAACCATCGCGGCCCACCTCAGCTGACCGGTGGCCGCGCCATCGCACCACTCCACAGT
>JBOHCP010000264.1:0-7109 GCA_050698875.1 Streptosporangiaceae bacterium
CCGTGACCCTCGCCCCGGCCGCCTGAACAAGCCGGCCGGCGACAAAACTGACCCGCGATCACAGGCTCCGGTTCGCTGCCGCGCGCCCGCTCAGGTAGGTGATTTTCTGGTTAGCGTGCTGACTTGGTGCTGACCCGTTATTCCTGGTAGTTCCACGCCGCGGTGCCCGGCTGGCCTGGCCTGATCACCGATGCGATCTGCGTGCAGGGCGTCAACGCACCGTGCCGGCCGGCACTGCCGGTCCGAGCCGCTGCTCGACCGCCAGGCATACCGCTGATCTTGCCGGTTCCTGACCGAGCCGGGTACGAGCGCCGCGAACTGCGCTGTCACCGTGTTGCCGACGACCATCGCAGCAGCAGCGAGTCGATTCACGCGCAGCGGGCGAAGGCTCAGAACGCGGTACTTGCCAGCCAGGCATCCACCACGGCGCTGTCCCCGTAAACGGTCACTGCCGGATCGGAAACCGGCCTTCGTCGCATCAGTCAGCACGAGCAGCAGGCTGGCGGCCGGGCCGGTAAGGGCGCCATCACCCTTGTCATGGCCTGGCTCAACGGCCAGGCCGCCCGCGTCGTGCCGGATCATCCACTCGCCGCGGCCGCCAATTCCGTCATCGGTGGCGCTCACCTGATCGATCGCTGAGAACCTCCGACTCATGCCCCAGTTGTGCGTCCAAACCGACTTGTGCTACTAATAGCACATGACATCGGTGGGAGTGCGCGAACTCCGCCAGCGGGCGAGTGGGCTGCTGCGACTGGTCCAGCAGGGCGAGACGGTTGAGATCACCGACCGTGGCCGTCCCGTGGCGCTGCTGACGCCCATTCCCGAGGGCAGCCCGCTTGAGCGGATGCGCGCAGCTGGTGACGTCGAAACGGCCGCGGCTGACCTGGACGATCTGCCCGAGCCCCTAATCCTGCCGCCGGAGACTGAGCTTCCGTCACGCGTGCTGGCGCGGCTGCGCCGCGATGAGCGCTGATGGCAGCCACGTACCTGGATTCCTCTGCGATCGTGAAGCTGGCCGTACGTGAGAGCGAGTCGGTTGCGCTGCGCCGGTACCTGCGCCATCGGCGGCCACTCGTTTCCAGTTCGCTGGCCCGCACCGAGGTGATGCGGGCACTGCTGCCAGGTGGAGACAATGCGGTCGCCGCCGGCCGGAAGGTGCTGACTCGGCTAGATCTCGTCCGGATCAGCACCGGTGTCCTCGACGATGCTGCAGTGCTGCTGCCCGCCAACCTCCGGTCGCTGGACGCCATCCATCTCGCCACTGCCCGCAGGCTGGGGCAGGATCTCGGAGCAATTGTCACTTATGACGAACGCATGGCCGGGGCGGCCAAGTACCTCGGTCAGCGCGTCGTGGCGCCTCGGTAAGACCGGAAAGTCCTGTGCTCGTTCCCGTAGGTCAGCGCCACAGCACCGCTGATGGAGCAAGACGACGTGCTTGGCGCACACCTCAGTCGGATCGTGGCCTTGACGGTGCCGATAGCCCCCATTTCAGCCAGGCAGTGCAGCGTCATCGGCATGTTCGCAGGCGGCCAAATTTGGTCCGGATGTGTCTTGCTGAGTTCGTGCTGACAGAGCGACGGTCGACCGGCATCTACCTGCGGAAACCGCGGCGACGTGCAGCGCGTCCTGCGGCAGTTGCGTCACATGGGCGTGACCTGGCGGCTGTCCTACAAAACCGACGAGGCGACCGTGTCCGGCGTCCACGGCGCCGGCTCGGCAATATACGTCAGCCAGCCGGGTAGCCCGGACTTCGACGACGGCACCGAGCGCCTGCGCTTACCGGCGGCGGGAGCCGGGCTGAGGCGGTGATTGCCGGGCCACAGGGCTTGGCTGCGCGCCTTTGCACGTCGTCGTCGCCTCTTCTTCCATGCGCCACGGGTTCCAGAACTCGTCCGAATGCAGCTCGATGACCACCTTCGCTGCGCTCACGCGCTGCTAGAAACATTGCGGTCGCTCCCGGCTGCGCCCTCTCTCAGCGAGGCGCTGCGAGGCCGCGGGCCGCCAGTGCTAGCACCGTGAGCTGAGGAGATTTCGGTCATGACCACCGCGATCATCGGCACTGGAGGGATCGGATCGGTCGTCGCCCGCCCGCTCGCCTCAGGCGGCGAGACCCTGCGGCTCTCGAGCGCCGACATTGGCCACTGCGTGACGACGAATGACCGCTGTCGCGATCGGCTTCTCGCAGGACCTGGGGATCCGGCGCAGATCGAGCGGGCGCGTGACGGCGTCACGCGCCCGCAGTTAGTCGGGTCCAGTCCAGCCGTCGGAGCATACCCGCTGTACCGTCGCGGTGTCGGCCCCATTACTAGAAGGAGGCCCAGATGCCCCCGAGCCACCAATTCACCGTAGGTGCGATCGGCGCCGGTAACGTCGCTCAGACGATCGCGCGCCTTGCCCTCGCGGCCGGCCACAAGGTTATCCTCAGCAACAGCCGCGGCCCGGAGTCACTCGCAGAGCTTGTGGGCCGGCTCGGCGAGAATGCGTCTGCGGGCACGGTCACCGAGGCCGCGCGGGCCGACGTCGTGCTCCTCGCGGTCGGCTGGGATCAGGTGCCTGCGGCGCTGCACAGCCAAGCGGACTGGGATGGGCGAATCGTGATCGACGCCACGAACCAGTGGCACCACGGCCCTGGGTCCGAGGTCGACCTGGGAGACCAGACCGGCAGCGAATACATCGCCACACTGATGACCGGCGCACGCATCGTCAAGGCATTCAACACAGTCTTCATGAGTGTCGTCGCGAAGAGCGACCACCGGAGCGACGGTCGCCTTGTCATCTTCCTCGCCGGCGACGACGCCGACGCCAAGGCCACCGTCTCGACATTCATCGACTCGCTGGAACTCGCGCCCGTCGACCTTGGCGAACTCCGCCAGGGAGGACGACTCATGCAGGCCGGCGGGCCGCTAATAGCCCTCCATGTCATCAAGATCGAATAACCGCAAGGGAGGGTCTCCGCCCCGGCGGCTCTCGGATTTACTCGTGTCTGCTCGTGGCTCGGTTGCCGGTTTGGCCTGTGTGGAAGATCGGCCAGCCGATCTCGGTGCGCCACTGGTTCTCGTCTGTCGTCTCGTGGGGACCGATCACGTAATACTCGCGGATGGGTCCCTCGACGCCGAGGGCATGGTCGGTGACGTAGGCGGCCAGCGATCCGTAGGCCAGGTCGACGTCGTTGTGGGCGCCGGTATGCGTGGTGACGGCAAGTTCAACCTCAGGTACCACCAGCGCGGTTACCCGCCCGGTGGCCCGTACTTCGTCGTCGCAGGGCACGAAGACTGTGGCCTGGCCGCGCGCGTGGGAGAACAGGTCGTTGGCGTAGATGGCGCCTCCCGGGCCGGCGGGGGTGACCTTCTGGGCGGCCAGGAGGGCGTGCAGTTCGCCGAGCGCACCCTGGTACCAGCCGCTGGCGTCTTTGACGCCGATGACCTCGCTCACCGCCGCCGCTGGCGTAGCAGCGATCCGGCGATGCTCGATAGCTACCGGTACGGCGCCGGCCGGCGGCTCCAGCAGGTCACGCAACGACGCGGCAGCCTGCTGGGTGCGCGCCAGGGTCATCTCTAGGCGCCGCAGGTGACCGGCGATCAGCTCGTTACGGGCGGCCAGGTCCGGGGTGGTGATGACGGCATGGATCTCTTCGAGTGGCATGTCCAGGGACCGGAACCGCTTGATGACCTGGGCGACCGGGATCTGATCGATGCCATAGCGGCGGTGTCCGGTGTCCGGGTCGACATGTGCGGGTTCCAGCAGGCGAATGCGATGGTAGTGGCGCAGCGTCTTGATGTTGAGGTGCGTGGCGCGCGAGAAATCCCCGATCGCCAGTGACGTCGTCATGCCCCCAGTATCAGATCTCCCCTCGGGGGAGATACAAGCAGCGCACCAGGTCTTGCACCTCCAGCTGGGGTATCTCCCAGGCTTGTCAGCAGGCGGCCAGCCGGGCAGCCTTGAGAGGAGCAAACCATGACCACCACCACTTCCCTTCCTCCCGTCGTCGCCGGTTACCTCGCCGCGGTCAACGCGTTCGACGTCGACGGCATGGTGGCGACCTTCGCACCCGACGCCTATGTCAACGACGCCCGCCGCGAGATCAACGGCATCGACGCCATCCGACGCTGGGCCGCCAAGGAGATGGTCGGAGACCACGTCACGATGGACGTGCGTGAGGTCGTCGACCACTACGGCCAGACCATCGTGCGCTCCCGATATAACGGCACCTACGACAAGACCAACCTCCCTGCCGAGCTGATCATGTCGGACTACTTCACCGTCCGCGACGGAAAGATCGTCAGCCTCACCGTGATCCGCAACCAGCCATCCCCGTACGGGGCTCCGCCCCAGCCAGGCCAGCCTTGCCGCGTAACGAGCCACCCGGCGCGGCCACACAAACTTGACTCAATCAAACCGACTTCGTCGGACCTAGCCCTCTAGTGGGTCGGGCATCGCGCGGGGTGGTTGGCGTTGTGATGTGATCCAACTGCCGCAGCGCGCCGGGCATGTCGATCTGGCGAGGGCTACTGCGTGGCACTGCGGGCCGTAGTGCCTGTCGGCCCGGCCACCGGACCTGCCGAGCCTGCCAAACAGCCCCGACGCGCCAAAGCCGACAGCCGTGCTGAGTTTGTGCTGACAAGGCGACGGTCGACAGGGCATCTACCTGCGGAAACTGCCCGCACCTCCACGAGCTTCACCATTTTCGATGGCACGTCGGAGATCCAGCGCATGATTATCGGTAGGGCCGTCACCGGGCTTGACGTGCGATAATAACCGCAGGTCATGGCGCTGATGCGGGGTGTGTGCGGGGGCGCGAACTCCGGATTCTGGAGGCTGGCCGTTTGCCCGTTATTCCTGGTTGGTTCCCGTCAGTGCGCGCGATAGCGTGCTGACCGGAAACAACCACCGCATGGAGGGCAGCAACCAGCCACCTCGCGCGGCGTGGCGGACCTGGTGCGGCGCGCGGGGTTGCGAGGGCTGTAGTAGCCGGGTCCGGGATCTCTGAAGCGGGCGCCGCGGTCGATGATGAGCAGCCAGGAGATCTCGCAGATGAGCGAGACCGCGACTATGCCTCTCTGCTTGCCGCGGCGCCTGGCGGTCCGCCGGTACTGCTCGCCGAGGCGGGTGCCATCACACTCTGGCCGAGCGCGCCGCGCAGGTACGGATTGCCCTTGCCGGTACGGCCGGGCCTGGCGGTGTTCACGGACTGGATGGTGCGCGGGGTCAGCCGGGCCCGGTACGAAGCGCCGGTGGCGCAGGAGCGTTCGGACTATTTTGCTGGCGTTTGGAGCGGGGTAAAGGCGCCGGTGCCCACGGGCGAACGCCTATGCCGAACGGAGGGGAGAACGTCCGACTTGGCGGTCGGCGGCACGCTGCCGGTCCCTCACCCTGATGGCTGAAGCCAGGGATCCATGATCTCGATGCCGGTGCCGTCGAAGTCGGACACGTTGCGGGTTGCCAGCGTGGCGCCGTGGGACCGGCAGACGGCCGCGATCAGCGCGTCGAATCCGGCGATTGGCTTCCCGGCCCGTTCGCGGCTGCTGGCGATGACCGCGTAATATTCCGCGGCTGCGGCATCCACCGGCAGGACCTGGTCTGCGAAGGCCGAGAAGATCTCGTCCGCCGCGGCGAGGAGGACCTGCTTCCTGCGCCCGTCGGGCAGCCGGGCAATGCCGTACCTGACCTCTGCGAGCGTGATGGCGGTCGTTCGCAGCTCGCGCCTGTCCCGGCCGCGGACCCAGCTTGCGAGGCCAGGCGCGGGTTCTGGGCGCATAAGCTCGGAGACCACGTTCGTGTCGAGAATGATCATGCAGAGAATCCCGCGGCGCGTGCCGGTTCCTCGCGCCTGGGCAGGTCCAGGTCGACTCCGCCGAGCGTGCCGAACCGGTCGAGGAGCGTCGTGAACAGCCCGGCGGAGTCCGCGGGCTCGCGAACGGCTTCGGCGAGAATCGCGCGCGCCTCTGCTTCCATCGACCTGCCGTGCCGGGCCGCGCGAACCTGAAGGCGCCGCTTCACCGTTTCATCAAGGTTCCGGATATTCAATGCCGCCACTGATACCACCATCCGCTACCAATGCTAGCATTCCTGAGCACGCTTCGCCATATGCGCTTCAAACCTCGACGCAGAGGTCTGTGAGCTGCATGAGCATCGTCTTCGAGCCCCAGCAACTACGCCAGCTCGATCTCGACATCCCGGACAGCCGAGCGCACGCGGAGCAATTGTCAATACCCCCGCATCACGAGGGACGGTGCGGCCTTCGCCTTGCTGCCCGCCGGCGACGACAGGGCATCAGCTGCAGCCCGGCTCTCCGGGATCCGGCGGCGTAGCTGTGCCGGGGTCGCTCTGCAGACCGAGGTAGTCGCGGGCTTGCTGGCTTAGCTGCTGGCCGAGCGGGATCAGGGTTTCAGTTCCTGCAGAGCGCGGCAGGCGGCGAGGGAGGCCACCCGCCGCGTCGCGGCGGAAGTTGACGGCCTGCTGGCCGGGGAGCTGCGGTCGGCGCAGGCCGCGGGCGTCGAGCGGGCGGGGCGGGACCGGCTGGGCGAGCTGGCGGTCGCCGAGGCCGAGGCCTGGCGCCAGGAGCAGGCGCTGCGGCTGGAGGAAGGCCTGGCCAGGCTCGACGAGCGGCTCGCCGCTGAGCTAGCGGCCGAGCTCGACGCGGTCCGCGAGGCTGCCGCGGGCCTGCTCGGCCTGACCCTGGCTGTCCCCGGACCGGGACCGGACCGGGTGACCGGCTGGTGCCGGACCTGCGGTTTTTTTACGGAGTGCCGTTCATGGAGCACGCAGTCGGGGGGACCGTGGACGGTGGACCGGTCCGGTACTTCATGACGGTGGGGCGCAGCCAACCCGTCGTCGACCCGGCGGGGGGGCGCGGAGCGGCGGCAGCGCCGCAAGCTCGGTGATCTGGCCCGATGTGGCGCCGATGAGGGACTGGAGCGTCGGGCTGCCTGCTCGCCGATCCTGATGGTCAGTTTTGTGGATCCTGGGAGAGCCCGGCGGCTCGGGTTATCGTCGGTGGCGACAGCCTTCGGGGGAGTGGGGGCAAAGTGCCTGTTTTCATGGTCGAGGCGTTTCGCGGCGGAACTGGAGGCCGCCTCGGAGGTCCTTGATGGAATAGGCGATCTGCCTGG
>JBOHCP010000265.1:0-7093 GCA_050698875.1 Streptosporangiaceae bacterium
TGCGGGCGCCCTCGTGCGGACCGGCGACATCGGCCGGCGGCACTTCCCGCGCGGCCGGTATCGCTGCCTCGCCAGTTATGAGGTTCCTGCCAGCATCGCGCTGGAGGGCAGGCAGGCACTCAGCGCGTCGGTGTGGCAGGCGAACTGAGCAACCCTCCTGGCTGGTGCCTGACCCGCAGCGGATCAGGCGCCGGCCGAGGTGTTCCGCGGGTGCGACCGGGGAACGAGGCAGTCCAGGGTGGGCTGGGTCGTGGTGACATTTCACCCAGCCTGCTGACGATCGAGGGGGCGCGACCATGGAGTACCTGGTCACCATGACCACTCACGTACCCGATGGCACAGCTCCCGAGACTGTCGGCGAGGTCCGCGCCCGCGAGGCCGCGCGCTCGCGCGAGCTAGCGGCCGCGGGACACCTGCTGCGGCTCTGGCGGCCGCCGCTCCGACCGGGTGAGTGGCGCACGATCGGGCTGTTCGCCGCCGACGACGTCGACGAGCTCGGCAAGGTTCTCGCGTCGATGCCGCTGCGCATCTGGCGAGCCGACGAGGTCACACCGCTGCCGCGGCATCCGAACGACCCGATGGCCGAAACCGCCGGGGATGGCACGGAGTTCTTCACCATCTTCACCCGCGCCCTGCCGGATGGTACGCCGCGCGAGGACGTCTCGGACGCGGAGGCGCGGGAGGCCGCCCGCGCGAAGGAGCTCGGCGGGCAGGGTCACCTGCTGCGCCTGTGGGTACTGCCTGGCCAGGGACGCGCGCTGGGCCTCTGGCGCGCCGGAGGCGCCGCTGACCTGCAGGCCATGCTGGACTCCCTACCCCTGCGCCCGTTCATGACGGTCGACGTCACGCCGCTGACCGAGCACCCCAGCGACCCCGCGATAGCCCGGAGGTGACCGACGTCATGGCCGGAGCCTGAACCGATCAGCGCGTCGCCATCATCACCGGCGCCTCACAGGGCATCGGGGCTGGCCTAGTTGCCGGGTACCGGCATCGGGGCTGGCCTAGTTGCCGGGTACCGGCAGCGGGGCTGGGCCGTCGTCGCCAATGCCCTCACCATGACGCCCGCCGATGACCCGGCCGTGCTCACTGTCGAGGGCGACGTCAGTGAGCCTGCGACGGGCGACCGCATCGTCGGCGCGGCGCTCCGCCCGCTCGCCGCGCTCACGAAGGGCGGCCTCGCGGCGGCCACCAGGTCTCTCGCCATCGCGTACGCGAGCCGGGGCATCCGGTTCAACGCCGTGTCACCCCGCATCATCCAGACGCCACTGCACGGCGTCCTGTACCTGGAATCCTCGCCGTACATCACCGGCGAGACCTTGCACATCGATGGTGGCCAAGTCGCGGGCCACACCCACTGACCGTCGCGAATGCCCGCAAGCGCCTGAGGGCCGGGCCGGACGGCCCGGCCCAGAGCCGGCGGACGGCGGGCCGCTGAACTGCGTTCGCGCTCAGACCTTCGGCGGCTGCGGATTCGGGTTGGGCGGCCCGAGGTACGGGAACTCGGTGCTCATGTCTTCGTGCGGATGCAGACCATCTGGGCCGACGTTGCCGTTGCTGAGCCAGCCGAAGCGGTCGCTGTAGACGTCGTCAGTGAGGTTCCGCCCAACGGGTAGCTGGCGGGCTCGGCCCGGTCGTAGCGCAGGATGTCGGGCAGCACGATGAGAGCGGCAGCCCTGGCGCCGGCCGCGTCGTACCCGCCCATCTGCTGGAGCAGCGCCGACCAGGGCGCTAGGTAGTTCGTCACATCGTCGGCGGGCTGCCGGGCGTTGTACTCATCCTTGGCGTCGTCGGGATTGATGAAGGGGTTGATGGTGGGATGCCCGCCGCGGTCCATCTGGGTGAGGATCCCGTCCTGCCACAGGCTGACGCTGGCCCACACGCCGATCTCGGGCGTCGGGCTCAGCATGTCGTCGGGCACCTGCAGGGCGATGGACAGCACGTTCTGGCCGGCGAAGGAGTCCTGACCGGTCCACGTGAAGCCGTGCAGCGCGCCGTCGATGTCGGCGAAGAACGGGTCGCTGCGCACGCCGGCGAACACTCGCGCCGGCCCGGCCTGAAGCGGGCGCACGGCGCCGTCCAGGCTTACCGGGACCGAGCCCAGGAGTACCTCCTCCGACGGCTCGGGGTCACCCGCCTGGCTCCCGGTGGCGTAGTACCCGGTACCGGTCTGGCTGCCGTTGGCTGGCGGCGAGAACAGGAACCGGAACGAGGCGTCTGCCCGTGCGTCGCCGTCGGTGTCGATGTTGATCCGGTAGACCGCGTCAGGATGGAACATGCTGTCGGTCAGGAACGGGTCGACATCCATGATCAGTACGGTCTGGCCCGGATCGTGGGGTGCCTTGAAGGCGTAGACGTCCGTGAGGTCGAGCCGCGGGTCGCCGCCCGGCGATTTGATGTTGGCCGCACTGAAGTGATTCGACATCAAAAGCCTCCCTATTGCCGGCTTTGATCGCTGCCACCGCCCTGGCTCCGCCCATGACGCCGTGACCCAGGGGGCGCAATCATCAGCAGCCTCCCCGCGCCCCCGCACAGCAATCAGCCCCGGCCGAGGAATCTGCGCGCCGGACCGGGGCTCGGCACGGGCCTGGAATTGCTACCCGACCAGCGCGCCGGGAGACCCAGCGTCGTACTCGGCGATCCAGCCCTCGCCTCGCCCGGTGACGTCCGCGCGTATCCGCTTGCGGACCGCGATGGCCATGTCCCGCCTCAGCGCGGCGATCGGCGAGACGAGGTGGTTGTCGTCGCCTCTCGATCGCGAGGTGAGCACCACCTGGCTCGCGCGCGGCCGCCGGGACCGCTCGTACAACTGCAGCGCGGCGCTCGGATCGTCACCGAGCTTGTCGAGCGCCGCGGCGAGGACGCAGCCGTCCTCGATGGCCTGCCCGGCACCCTGACCGAGGTAGGGCAGCATCGGATGCGCGGCGTCACCGAGGATCGTGGCCCGGCCGCTGGTCCACGCCGGGATCGGGTCGCGGTCGTACAGCGCCCACTTGTACCAGAGGCCGCCCGCCGCGAAGATCTCCTGCAGCGACGGGTGCCAGTTGCGGTAGCGCTCCAGGATCTCCGCGCGATCGCACTCGGCGATCCAGGACTCGTGCTGGTAGGTCGCGTCCTCGTAGTGGGCCACGATGTTGACGAGCTCGCCGCGGCGCACTCCGTACACGACCAGCGTGCCGTGCGGCCCGAGCCAGAGACCCTCGTAGGGCTCGAGCCTTCTCGCGGGCAGCTCTGCGACGGGGATAACGCTTCGGTAGCAGATCCGCCCCGTGAACTTCGGCGCGTCGGGACCGAACAGGTTCGCGCGGACCGCGGAGTGGATTCCGTCGGCGCCGACGATGACGTCGGCCTCGATCTCGGTGCCGTCGGTGAAGCTTGCAGCCGCGCCGGACTCGCCGGTCGTGACGGCTTCGCAGCGAGCACTGAGGGTCACCACGTCGGCCGGGACGGACTGGGCGAGCACGTCGAGCAGGTCCGCCCGGTGAATCGTGCAGCCATCAGCGCCGAATCGCTGCGCGGCCAGCGTGGCATCCGTCTTCGAGATCACGCGGCCTTTCCAGGTCCGCAGGAACTGGGAGGGCGCGTGGTACCCGATAGCCCGGACCGAATCCTCGAGGTCGAGTGACCGCAGCGCCTTCATCGCGTTCGGACCGAGTGCGACGCCCGCGCCGATCTCCTTGAGCTCTGGGGATGACTCGTAGACGCGCACCTCGAGTCCGCGGCGCAGCAGCGCTCGCGCGGCGGTCAGCCCTCCGATGCCGCCGCCGATCACGACGACCCGCAGCGTGCGCTCCACGTGCTGCTCCCATCACTGCCCGGACCTACCGGCGCGTTGAGGGTATGTCTACCGTGCTCGCGCGTGCCATGCCAGCCATAGCGGGAGGGAACGCGCTCGTCGCGCCCTAGCCGGCTCGTCGCATTCTCTGACACAGGCCCCCGTGCCGACGGCGGCCATGAACCTGCCGCAGTCGGGGCAGGGCGTGTCGTAACGTCGCTCAGGTACAGCACTTGCCGGCACTGGACGGGCGTTCCGCCATGACCTGACGAGCGCGGCGCCGTTATCGTCACCGAACTTTTTCACCACGCCGAACGAGAACGCGCTAGCGCGGTGACCCGCGACATCGGGATCGGCCGCTGGCTGTGCCGTGGCCAGCGGCCGCGGCACAGCGAGCACCGGCTGCAGCGTTAGTTACTCGGCTGGGGAACGGTGCAGTCCATCTTCGGGTTTGCTCCCACGTAGTTCAGGGGCCGCTGCCACGGTCGCGGCGATCGTGCCGGCCCTGGCGCAGCTGACAGCACCGTCGTAATAGTGCCGCTGCATGGCCGCGAACAGGCCGATGAGGTCGTCTAGGGCCGACGTTGCAGACCACCAGCTTCGTCGGCTGGCAGAAGCGCTTCCGCATCCAGTCTCACTCGCCACCGAGTGCCCAGGGCGGGTCGGCGGCTATCGTGACGGACTTCATCACGAAGGACCAGCGGCCGGCGCCGCCGCAGGTTCTGGGCCGGCGTTGGTGAGGGAAGGCGGCAGCCGACGGCTGGCCACTGACAGCCCGACAGCGCCAGCTCCGGCGATCGCGAAGGCCACCGCGACGCCAGCACTAAGCGGCCAGCCATGGGCTGTCGCGGCGGCCACCGCGGCACCGCCCGCACCAATGCCAAGAGCCGTGCCGAGCACATCAGCCAGACTCAGTGATGCCGACGCCCAGCCTTCTGAGCCAGCTGGCGCCTGCCGCAGCATCAGCAGCGCTATCGGCGCATAGGCCACGCCGATGCCGAAGCCCGCAACCGTCCAGGCCGCCAGGCCGACCTCGACTGGCGTGGCTGGCAGCAGGACGAGCGCCATGGCCGCAAGTCCGGTGACGATGATGACCAGGCCCAAGCCAACCAGGCGGCGTGCCTCCCACCGGCTGTTCAGCCGGGACTGCAGCCACGCGCCAGCGGTCCACGCCACTGCCGCTCCGGTCACTGCCACCCCGGCTAGTGCCAGGGAATGGTGCCGGACAGTCGTGATCGTCAGCGTCACGTACGCGTCCGCGCCAAAGAAGGTAAAAGCCAAGAGCCCGCGGCAGAGTATGACCGCGGGAAGGCCCGGCCGGGCCGCGAAGGTGCCCGCCGGCAGCAGCCGACGCAGGGACGGACCCGTCACCGCCAAGCCAAGCACCAGCACGGCCGGGCCGAGG
This sequence comes from Streptosporangiaceae bacterium, assembly GCA_050698875.1. Taxonomy (GTDB): domain Bacteria; phylum Actinomycetota; class Actinomycetes; order Streptosporangiales; family Streptosporangiaceae; genus JAJYUU01. The sequence continues at coordinate 5,178 of JBOHCP010000265.1, forward strand.
ATGACCTGGCCGGATCCGGCCGTCAGCGTGAGGCCAGCCAGGATCAGCCCGGCCCCGGCGGCGGCGGCCACTCCGAGAGTCAGCTTATGCTGGGTCGCCGGGCCCTGGCCCCCGTCGCCTGCTGCCTGCGGGCGCTTGCCGAGCCGGATCAGGGCGGGCATCGCCAGCGCGCCGGTGACCGCCACGAGCGGTAGTAGGCCGAGGAACACCCAGCGCCACCCCAGCAGGCTCGCCACCGCCGCGCTCACCGCGGGACCAGCCAGGCCAGGCAGCACCCACGCAGTGGACAGCACGGCCATCATCCGGGCCCGGAGCTGTTCGGGCAGGCTCCTGCCAATCGCCACGTACGCCACCGCGGGAACCGCTCCGGCCCCGATGCCCTGCAGCGCCCGGCCGCCGACCAGCACCAGCATCGTCGGCGCAAGCCCGGCTGTCGCCAGACCGGCGCAGAACAGCGTGAGCCCGGCGACGAACGGCCGGGCGGGGCCATAGCGATCCGCCTGCCGGCCAGCTGCCACGATGCCCACCACATTGCCAAGCATGAACGCGCTGAACACCCACCCGTACAGCCGCAGGCCACCAAGATCACGGGCGACGACAGGCATGATCGTCACGACCGCGAGGGCCTCGGAGGCGATGAAAGTGGTCGTCAGCACGAGCCCGGTCGTCAGCGCGCGGCGCTGGGCAGACCAAAGCCCGCCCGCAGTACTGGCCGGGCCGCGAGCGACCGGGGCTCGGTCAGCGGGCGTAGCTAGCTCTGTCTCGCCGGTCACGCATCCGAGCGTAGGAGTTCAAGCGCACTCGAAGTCAACCTCATTCGGTCCCGGCTTGGCGGCCGGCGACTGCGCACAGCTAGCTGCTGGGAGCTCCAACCATGCAGGTGAGGCGACAACCGTGTTAGATACCCAGTGGACGGCAGGAGGCTATCCGATGCGCGCATCAGACGACAGCACCATTCCCTCGCGCTCCGGGCTGAGGCGCCTGATCAGGCCATGGGAGTACCGGCACCTGCACGCCGTCGCGAACGTGCGCTTCGCCGCCGGCGGCTTCCAACTCGGCATTGGCCTCGTTCTGCTCTCGCTCGGCCGTAGCGCGGGAAGGGTCAAGGAGCGGCGCAAAATGTACCGGTTGTCAGCGTGGTTCCTGGTGCCCGCGGCGCTGAACTTCTTGGGTGGCTACCTGGATACGATTGCCGCCAGGACCGCGCCTCCCCGGACCTGACCACGCGCGACTGGCAGCGGCTGCCTGGAGCCTTCTCCCAGGTCCGCAAGCACCCTCAGCGCCCGGTCGCCAGGCCGATGCACTCGTCGAATCAGAGGCGCGCCGCCGCGGTTCGAACTGCGAGGTTTGCTCGATGCGCCGAATACTAGGCCGCGTAACCGGTGACCCTCTCGACCCTCATCAGGACTGCGACGCGAATCGCTCCCGGCCGGTCCGCGCCGGGAGCCTTGCCGTCGTACTTCCAGGACAGCTGGGTGTCGAGCCGGCGGCCGATGTCTGCGGAGATCGTCACCCGGCCGCGCAGCTCAACATAGTTCTCCGGATCGGCGGAGTCGATCACCGTGACGCTGACCCGCGGGTCACGCATCATGTTCCGGTGCTTCACCCGTCCTTCTACTGTCGAGAAGAGCAGGTCAGCGCCGTCCCGTCCGATCCACACCACGGAGGACTGCGGGCTGCCGTCAGGGTTCACTGTCGCGAGGACCGCATAGTTCCGCCCGTCCAGCAGGGTCACCGTCGGTTCGCTGAGCGCAACAGACATGCCCGCACGCTACCAGCGAGCGGCGCTGCGGTCCGGGCCGCCGAAGACCGCCCCGGCCACCTCCCGGGTCAGGTTCTTGCGCATCAGCGTCACCACCAGCGCCACCGACCTGAACAGGCCGATCGCCGCGGGCGCGCCGCCCGGCCGCACCACG
>JBOHCP010000266.1:0-7089 GCA_050698875.1 Streptosporangiaceae bacterium
CGCCAGCCCCGGCGCCGCGGAGGCGGACGTGCTGTAACTGGCCGGGCAGCGGCCGACCGCCGGCGGCGAGTGGCTCCTGATCACCGACGCAGAAGGCCGGCCTGGCTCCGGCTTCACCGCCCGGATCCTGCCGCCCGGCGGCCGCCTCGCCTACGGCGGCGACGTCCTGGTCCGTCTGACCCCCAGCCCCGGATCCGCGGAGCTGGAGCCGGACATGATCGATGTCAGCGCGTGGGCGGTGATCACCAGCCGGCTGATCCCGGTCGCATGCTGGGACCGGGAGGACCCGGACGGGTGGCCCGAGCGGATCCGGCCGGCGGTCGCGTTCGCGACAGGCATCCTCACCGAGCTCGAAGAGCACGCCGGCGTGTATGTAGGCGCCTTCGACCAGGTCGACGTGAACGCCGCAGCAGCCACTGCCACGCCGGGCATTCCCCTGCACCTGACCTTCCCGCCGGCTGCGGCCAGCGCGCCGCCAGGGCGCTGACACCAGCGCGGGCCAGACAGCGGGGGCAGGCGGCAGCGAGCGGCCTGCCCCCGCGCCGGTTCCCCGGCCCGGCCGCGCCCGGAACCCGCCCTGAAACCCAGCCGGCCGGGCACGCCGGCCGGGCACGCGAGGAGAGCGGGCGGGACTCACGCGGCCACCTCTTCCGGCACGGCAGGGGCACGGCCGGCCGGGAACCACGCCGCCGCCCGGCCAGGCGCATTCCCCGATTCCCGCTGAGGACCCCTGGGTTCGCGCGAACCGCCGGGAAAGAGTACGACAACGCTCGTGTCTGATCGTTTTCCCGGCGTTGACGAACTGCAGGACGTGCACCTTCGGGTTCGCTGCATTCGAGCCTGCGTGTTGAAGTTGTCTCGGACTTCCTGAAGTGGTTTCATCTCAGTCGAGTCTTTCTGTCGGGAAGTGAAAGCAAGGGGCGTGAGTTGGCTGTTGCCGCCGTTGCGGACCTGCGGACGCGCCGTGCACCGGCGTCGGCGGAGGAACTGGCGGCATTCGAGACCGACGTGCTGGCCGGGATGGTGCTGGCGCGCTCGGCGGCTGGGCTGGCTGACAGCACGATCCGCGGCGAGCTGAGCCACCTGGACCAAATGCGGGACTGGTTCGGCCGGCCGCTGTGGGAGATGGAACCGCCGGACGCCGACGCGTACTTCGGCCGCGTGCTGCGCCGTGCGCCGAAGGGGACGCGGCTGGCCAGGGCAGCGGCGCTGTCGGTGTACTTCGAGTTCCTCGAGCTGCGGCACAAGGCCGAGCTGCATGCGATGACCGGCCGGGTGGTGGAATGCCCGATCGACGAGATGAACCGGCCCCGCGGCGGCAAGGACGCCCGGCTGCGTATCCCGCCGCTGGAAAGCGAGGTCGAGGCGCTGTTCGCCGGCTGGGCGCAGGAACTGGCCACGTGCCGGAGGTTCGCCTCGTCGGCGCGCAACTACGCGGCGGCGCGGCTGATGGCTGATACCGGGCTCCGCATCAACGAGGCCCGCCACCTTGCGCTGGATGACGTCCGCTGGGAACTGGGACCGCTGGGCAAGCTGCATGTCCGGGCCGGGAAGGGATCGCGGGGCTCGGGCCCGCGGCAGCGGATGGTGCCGCTGCTGAACGGCGCTGGCCGCACGCTGCGGTGGTATGTCGAGGACGTGTGGGGCCAGTTCGGCGACGATCACACCCGTCATTGCGCGCCGCTGTTCCCGTCCGAGCGCACCAGTGCTGACGGGACCCGCCGGCCGGCGGGCTACGACCGGCTCCGCGCCGCGCTCGCCGCAGCGACCGCAGCGCACCTGCCAGCGTGGAAAGACCGGATGTCGCCGCACGTGCTGCGGCACTACTGCGTTATCTCCCGTGCCGACGCCTGCTGAGGGACGCGGGAACTGAGCTAGGACTGGCACGTGCCTGATGAGTATCAGGTGGTTGTCGGCACCTGCAGTTACGTTCGGCACGTGACCGATTCCGTTGAGTTAACTTTCCGTGCCGAGCGGGCGGTGTCCCCGCTGGATGGCTCCGAGTTGTGGGTAGTCCTGGATCCTGAGCTCGTCACGCACCGGGAGGCGAGCGAGTTCCTGCGTTTCTTGCACGGGGCTGGCCGCTCGCCGCACACGATCCGCGCTTACGCCGGGCGGGCAGCGTTGTTCCTGGGCTGGTGCCAGGAACAGGGCGTGGACTGGCGGCGGATCAGCCTGGGCAACCTGGCCCGGTTCAAGCACTGGGTGGAGGCCAGCCCGGCACGGACGGGGCGGCACCGGTCCGGGTCGACGGTCAACGCAGTGCTGACCGCGGTCTGCGAGCTTCTGCGGTTCTGCGGCCGCGCCGGGCTGATCGAACAGGCTGTGGCCGACCGGTTGTCCGAGCCGCGCTGGCTGCGGTTCACCCCGCCGGGGTTCGATACCGGGGAGGCCGGGCAGTTCCGCACGGTGCGGGCCCGCGCGCTGAAGGCCCGGGCTCAGACCCCGTTCCCCGAGGCGCTGACCGCCGAGCGGGCCGAGGCAGTGCTCGGCCGCTGCCGGCGGCCCCGCGAGCGCTTCATGGTGATCTTGCTTCATGACACCGGCCTGCGCATCGGCGAAGCGCTGGGCCTCCGCCGCGCCGACATGCACCTGCTGCCCGATTCCCGTGGCCTGGGCTGCGCGATCGTCGGCGCTCATATCCACGTCCGGCACCGGGCCAACCCCAACGGGGCGCTGGCCAAGTCCCGCTTCCCGCGCAGTGTGCCGGCCAGCGACGCGGTGCTGGCCAGCTACGCCGATTACCAGTACGAGCGGGCCGGGCTGGCCGGGGAGGGCGGCACCGACCTGGTGCTGGTCAACCTCTACCACGACCCGGTCGGCGCGGCGATGACCTACCGGTCGGCTAAGTGCTTCTTCGACCGGCTCGCAGCCGGGTGCGGGTTCCCGGTCCGGCCGCACATGCTGCGCCACACCGCGGCCACCAACTGGGTCCGTGCCGGGGTCGATCTCGATGTGGTGCAGGCCCTTTTGGGTCACGCATCGCTGGCGTCGACGACCGTTTACCTGCATGCCAGAGACGAGGACAAGCGCCGCGCGGTGGAGGCCGTGGCGGCCGGACGGCGATACCGGTGAGCGGGCGGTCACCGCGCCTGGCCCCCGCCGGGCCGCGGGATGAGCCGGCTGGCGAGCGTGGCTGGCTGGGCTGGCTGAGCGAGCATCTCGACCCGGGCTGGCGGCCGGGCGAGTGGGATCACGGCCGGTGGCTGTTCACCGGCGACCTGGCCAGCGACCGGACCGCGGCGTGGCCGTGTGCCACGCCCGGCTGCCCGACCGCGACCCGCTACCATCACCGCCGCTGTGATGGCTGCCGCCGGGCCAGGCTGGCGGCGGGAGCCGGCTGGGAGGAGTTCGACGCCGCGCCGTTCCGCCGCCCGCTCCGCCCGCTGGCCCGCGGCGACTGCCTGGTGCCCGGCTGCGAGGGCGAGCTGCACAGCAAGGGCTTGTGCTTCCGGCACGAGCGCTCCTGGCGCAAGAACCCGGCCGAGCCGGCCGCCACGTTCATCGCCCGGGCCCGGCCGCTGGTCCGCCGCGGGGACTGCCACGTCGCCGGCTGCGGCCGCGAGCAGGTCAGCCGCCGCGGCCTGTGCCGGTTCCACGACAACCGGCTGCGCCGCCAGCATGACGTTGCCACGCTGCGGGCCGGACAGCTGGACGCCTGGATCGCCGCTGAGCGGCCCCTGCTGGGAGCTCACCAGTTCTCCCTCGCCGGGTTCCCGGGGCTGCTGCGCACGGAGTTCCTCTACGCGCTGCAGCGCCGTGACCAGGCCCCGCCGCCGCTGGACCCCGCCCAGGTGCGGATCCTGCTCGCCCGGCTTGCCGGGGCGCCCTCGCTGCGCGAGGCCGATCCCGCGATCGTGTGCGAAGCCGGGGGCGTGCAGTACAACTCCGCGACCCGCGGCCTGTTCCGGGACCTGCGCCGGCACCTGGACCAGGCGCGGGCAGCCCACGCCGGCACCGATCCGTTCGCCGGCGAGGTGTGGCAGGTGGCGCTGCTGGGCCTGCAGCCAAACTCCTCGCGGCGGTGGCCGGCCACTCAGGGAGTCGTCGACTTCCGCCTGATCGAGGCGAGCTGGCTCCGCGAGATCACCATGCACTGGGCGCGCTCCACCCGCCCGACGCTGCAGCGGCTGCGGGAGACGCTGCGCGCCTGCCGGGCCGCCTCGGCAGCGCTGGCTGCCGCTGGCCGGGCCGACCCCGCGCAGCTCGGCGCCGGCGACTTCACCCTGGTCGCCGACGCCATCCGCGGGCAGCGGCGAGACGACGGGGCGATGTACTCGGCTAACCACCGCAACCTGCTGCTCTACCAGTTCTGCCAGGTCCTCGAGCACGGACGCGGCAGCGGCCTGATGACCCGGGTGCCCGACAGCTTCCGCCCCGCCGGCCGGCAGCGCATCCAGGAAGAACCCAGCGAGGACGAGATCGGCAAGGCGCTGCCGGATCTGGTAATCCGCCAGCTGGACGCCCGGCTGCACCTGCTCGGCCCGGCCGGCCGGGCCGGATCCATCCATGCAGCCGACCTGCAGGCCATGCACCAGGTCATCTACCAGATCCTGCGCGACACCGGGCGGCGTCCCGGCGAGGTGGTCAGCCTGCGGACCGGCTGCGTTGAGGTCACCGCCGGGCAGCACAACCTGATCTACGACAACCACAAAGCCGGCCGGATGCGCCGGCGGCTGCCGGTCACGACCGGCACCGCGCAGATCATCATGGCCTGGCAGGACCGCCGCGCGGCGCTGCCCATCCCGGCCGCGCAGCGCCACTGGCTGTTCCCCAGCCCGCTGCTGCGCGCCCAGCGGTCCCACGGGCACCTGACCCCCGCCGCGGTCGCCCGCGGGTTCAAGGCCTGGGTCGCCGGGATCGGGCCGATCGACGGCGAGCTGCTCGGCCCGGACGGGAAGCCGGTCGCGTTCGAGCCGTCCCTGATCACTCCCTACGCGCTGCGGCACTCCTACGCCCAGCGCCACGCCGACGCCGGAGTCCCCGTCGACGTGCTCAAAGAACTCATGGACCACGTGTCGGTGACCACCACCATGGGCTACTACCAGGTCAGCCTCAAACGCAAGCAGCAGGCCATCCGCTCGGTCGGCCCGCTGGCCACCGACGCGGCCGGCAGCCCCGCGCCGTTCACTAACCCCGCCGCCTACCAGCGCGCCTCGGTCGCGGTGCCGTTCGGCAACTGCACTGAGCCGTCCAACGTCACCGCCGGCGGCGGCGCCTGCCCGATCCGCTTCCAGTGCGCCGGCTGCGGCTTCTACCGGCCCGACCCGTCTTACCTCCCGGCGATCGAGCAGCACATCGCCGGCCTGCGCGCCGACCGGGAAACCGCACGGGCGATCGGCGCCGCCGGCTACGTGCTGGCGAACCTGACCGCCGAGATCGACGCCTTCGCCGCCGTCACCGAGACGATGCAGCGCAAGCTGTCCGACCTGGACCCCGCCCAGCGCGCCGAGGTCGAGGACGCCAGCCGGATCCTGCGCCGGGCCCGCGCCACGCGCACCCTTCCGCTGACCGACATCACCTCCCGCGCCACCGAGACGGCATGACCGCCACCGCCCGCACCAAGGCCATGCTGGCCGCCCGGGAGAAAGACAGCCACGACAAGCGGCGCAGGGTCCTGGCCGCCGTGCAGGCCCTCGAGGCCGCCGGGATGCTGGTCACCGTGAGCGCAGTCGCCACCACCGCCGGAGTGTCTACCTGGCTGGTCTACGCCGACGGCGTCCGCGAGCACGTCGAAGCCGCCCGGACCCGACAGGCCGAACACGGACCCGCCGCCGCCCCCGCGTCCCCGCCAGCCGCCGCCGAGCCGGTAACCCAGGCCAGCCTGCGCACCGACCTCGCCGTCGCCCGCGACGAGATCCGCCGGCTCCGCGCCGAGAAAGACAAGCTCCGCGGCCGGCTCCGCCTCCAGCTCGGCGCCGAGATCGACGGACCCGACCGGGCCGAGCTGATCGCCCGGGTCGCCAGCCTCGACGCCGCGAGCCGTCAGCTCGCCGCCGAGCGCGACGCCCGCGCCGCCGAAGCCAGCCACGCCCAGCGGCGTGTCCGTGAACTCGAAGACGAGCTCACCGCCGCACGCGAAAGCCTGCGCCAGGTGATCCGGCAGGCTAACCAGTGACCTGCTCCCGCCCGTCGGCCGCCCCCAGCGTCCCCCGCGTGCCTGACGTGCCTCAGCAGCCGAAACGCCACCGACCAGGCACTTTACAAGATCAAGTACAGATAACCTACGCCTCGCAGCTGTACCTGTCCGGGGTGGACTTGATCTCCATCCAGGAGATGTACGGGCATGCCTGGGTGGCCACAACTCTCAGGTACGTTCACGTTCACGGCAGCCGGATCGAGGACGCCTGGCTCGCCGGCCAGCGGCGCGCAGCCGCGCGGCTGGAAGGACTGGTGTGAATGCGGTGGAACCTGCGGCTGGCCGCGGCTAACCGGGGCATCTGGAAGGCCTCGGAGCTGCAGCGCCAGCTCGCCGAGCGGGGCCTGGTGATCTCGGCGGGCAAGATGTCGGCGCTGTGGTCGGGTCATCCGGTCTCGGTCAAGCTTGCCGACCTGGACGTGATCTGCGCCGTGCTGGGCTGCGAGATCGGCGAGCTGCTGATCCCCGAGCCAGACAAGGTTCCGCGCCCGGACGCAGCCGAGGAACCGGCCGCTGCTGACGCGCGGACGGGACCGCGGATTGTTCCGCGCCGCCGCGACGGCCGGTCCCTGCCGCCGGCGTGAGCGGTGGTCGCACGCGACGGAACCGGACCGAAGGTCGCCCGGTCGGTGACCAGCTGCGCCGAGTGCCTGGCCTGGGGACTGACCTACGCGCAGGGCGTGTGCCTGGCCTGTTACAACTTCGCCGCCCGTTGCCGCCTCGCTGACGAGTGCGCTGGATGCCGCCGCCGGCTGCCGCTGAAGAACCAGTACTGCCGGCTGTGCTGGTGCCAGGCCCGCGCCGACCGCGACGCGCTCGCTGCCGACGCCCGATCCGCCGTTGTCCTGGCGCCCTGGCTGCCGCAGGTCCGCTACCACCAGCTGTTCTTCGCCGACATGGACCGGCGCCAGGCGCGGCCACGGGCGACCGCCCGCCGCCGGGGCGTGAAG
>JBOHCP010000267.1:0-7066 GCA_050698875.1 Streptosporangiaceae bacterium
AATCAGTACAGAGCAGGCATTGGCACCTGCTGGTCACACGAACCCAGGTGTGCACGCCAGTCGGGGACCTCCATTGTCCGTATGCAGTGCAACCGTACTCGGCGGCGCTGGTTGTCGAGGTTGCGGAACCCGAAGGCGATGCGGGCCGCGTCTTTGATCAGCCGGTTGTTCGCCTAGGTTGCGGCGTTGGTGATGCCGGTGTCGATGAAGGCGAGGATCTGCGGCCACCAGGCCTCGATCGTTTTGGCGAGGGTGGTGACTTCGGGCACGTCGGCGCGGGCGCAGCAGTCGTAGAACGCGTAGAGCCGGTTGCTGATCTCTGACCGGGCGGCGGCGGTGCGGGCGAGGGCAAGCAGGTAGCGGAGTTCTTCCTTGGCGATCCAGGCGGTCAGCAGCTGCCCGGTGGTCTCCTTCTCGAGGATCTCGGCCCACATCCGGTCATACGCCTGATCCGAGAGCCGTTCCCGGCCACGCAGCAGCCGCCGCCGGTTCGCCCACGCGGGGTCCTTCGCCGTGCCGCGGCGGCCCAGGGCCTGGCGGGTGACCCGCTGCCGGACCCTGGTGACGGCCTGGTTAGCCAGGCGCACCAGGTGGAAGTGGCCGGCCACGATCACTGCCTGCGGCAGCGCCCTGGTCACCGCGGTGCGGTAGACCGCGCACGGGTCGATGGCCACGAAGGCGACCCGGTTCTTCCAGTCCGGGCCGCGGTCATCGAGCCAGCCGGTGACCGCGTTGCCGGTCCGGCCGGCGACCTGGCCGAGCAGCCGGCCGTGGCCGGACAGGTCGGTGAAGTTGGTCTCGAACCGCTCGGTCCGCACCCACCTGCCGGTGCCGGCATCCTGGATCCACTTCGGCGTGCCGCGGCGGGTCTCATCGGTCCCCAGCACGGTAGGTGGCTCCGGCTCAGTGAGCAGCGCGTCGGCGTGCGCCACATAGTGCCGGTGCGTGACGGGCCAGCTGATCCCGTAGTCGGCCGCGACCCGGGCCACGCTGCGTCCCGACGCGAGCTGGGCAGCGGCCAGGCGGCACAGCCTTCCCGTCAGCCCCGCCCGCGGCGGGACCTCCGCAATGCTCTCGGTGAATGCCTTCCGCGGGCAGGCATCTTCCCGGCACCGGTACTGCCGCTTGTGCCAGCGGATCGCCAGTGGCTCCTCGCCATAGGGCAGGTCCCGCGGCCGCGTGGTCCGGCGCTGCTTCACCGACGTCGAGATCACCCCGCACTGCGGGCAGCCCGCCGCGCTGGAAGCCGTCGTCACCAGGTGAACTAAGCGCACAGCGCCGGACTCCCCTACCGTGCGCTCGACACGCTGCACCGCTACACCGGGCAGCCCGAACAGAATCGACGTAGCGTTCTCCATAGCCTGTGGCTCCTCCGCCAGCTGTCCTTGATCAACAGCCAGTGTTCAGGAGTCACAGGTCTTTCACGCGCAGGCCGGGCCCGTGTCGTGCCCCCTCAAGATCGAAGAACCCCCTTGGGTTTGCTCCTTCCTGGTCGCAGGGACAGTGGGGTCTGGTCAGCCGGGTGCCAGCGCACGGAGTCGCTGCGCGGCGCCGGTGATCTATCTGGCCCTTGGGTCATCGGGGATGTCATATTAGCCCTGAGAATTCAGCCTGATCAGGCCCGAGCGGCATGGTGAGTACGGAAAGGTGCTCCTGACCTGGGACGATAAGGGTGTCGAGTCCTTTGTCGGGCCCAGATCGAGGAGCACCTGTTAAGTGAAGGCTACTGGCTGGCAGAAGGGTTTGCGGCTCACCGCTGGCGGAACCGGTGTCGTGTCGCATGCAGGGGTTGCGCTGATCCGCGGGCTGGCCGACAACACCGGCCTGACAGGCGGGTTATCAGCGGCGGCGATCAGGAAGCTCATGAAGGAGAAGAACGGCAGCAGCACCGCGCCGGTGGTGAACATGTGATGCGCCCACACCGTCATCGACAGGCCCGCGATCGCGATAGTCGCGGCGACCATGCCCTTGTAGCCGAACAGCGGCTTGCGGGAGAACACCGGCAGGATTTCCGTGGCGATGCCGAAGAACGGGATCGCCACGATATAGACCTCGGGATGGCCGAAGAACCAGAACAGGTGCTGCCACAAGATCGCGCCGCCGCTGTTGGCGGCGAACACCTGCGCGCCGAGCTTGCGGTCGATCTCCAGCACCAGCAGCGCGGCGGCCAGCACCGGGAACGCGATGAGCACCATCACCGAGGTGAGCAGGACGTTCCAGGTGAAGATCGGCATCCGGAACATCGTCATGCCGGGCGCCCGCATGCACACGATCGTGGTGACGAAGTTCACGCCGCTGAGGATCGTGCCCAGGCCGGACAGCACCAGGCCCATGATCCACATGTCGCCGCCGACGCCGGGCGAGTACTGCGCGCTGGTCAGCGGCGCATAGGCATACCAGCCGAACCCGGGCGCGCCGCCCGGGGTGAGGAAGCTGGCCAGCAAGATCAGCCCGCCGAAGGTGAACATGTAATAGGACAGCAGGTTCAGCCGCGGGAACGCGACGTCCGGCGCGCCGATCTGCAGCGGCATGATCTCGTTGGCGAACCCGACGAATAGCGGCGTGGCGAACAGCAGCAGCATGATCGCGCCGTGCATCGTGAACAGCTCGTTGTACTGCTGATCGGACACGATGCTGTTGTCGGGCCCCATCAGCTGCGCCCGCATGATCATGGCCAGCAGGCCGCCCACCATGAAAAACCCGAACGAGGTGATCAGGTACAGGTGCCCGATCACCTTATGGTCAGTCGTGGACAGCCAGTCCGCCAGCACCGAGCCCTTGCGGTAACCGCCCGGCCGCGGCACCGTCGCACCCAGCGGCGGCTGCCGCTCGAAAGTGGTCACCTGAAGCCCCCAACCTCAGTCGCACCCTGTCGCCCCGCGTGCCGGACGCGCCCCCGTCCCGGCTGCCTGAGCCGCATCACGTTAACACTCCTTACCCGGCGTGTGACGTGCGGGCTTGCACCTGGCGTCAGGGTGCCTGCCTGCCCGGCCGCATCGTCATCACCGCTGGCCAGGCGGCTGCATCCGCCACCCGCCGCGGTCCTTCGCTGGCGCGTCCCGCACGCGCCGCCTGCCATTGATTTTTACATATCGTCTCGGTAAAAAGGATGACGGGGCAGCGCGGAAGCGTCAATGACAACGTGAGCGGGGATGACTCAGGCCGCTGACCGGAGATGTCGATGACATCTCCCGTCAATCACAGGCGGCCCCGGGCCCTGAGGGCCCCACTACAACTTCGGGAGCAGCTGCCGGCATCTTGAGCGGTGCGGGAGCTGGAAGCAGGAAAGAGGGCTGGCGTGGACGAGCTGCTCAGTATCACCGGCATCTGCTCGGTGGCGGTCCAGGTTCGCAGTCTTGACCGGTCACTTACGTTCTACCGCGACCTGCTCGGGCTGCACCTGGCCCACCGGGAGGGCTGGATCGCGCAGCTGCGGGGGCAGGGCGACTCCGGACCGATGATGGTCCTGCTCGAGCTGGGCGAGCGCGCCGGTCACTACACCGGCTCGACAGGCTTCGCCCGGGTCGCGTGGCAGGTCAGCGCGCAGGCGGACCTTGACACCGCCGAGCACCTCCTCGAGAACAATGGGCTGCGGTTCGAGCGCCGCAGGGAGGCCGGCGCCGATATCGTCGACACCCGCGACCCAGACTGGACCCACGTCCTGCTGGTGTGGCTGGATGACGCCCAGCCCGCAGGGAAGCGGCTGCCGCCCCGGCTATACGCCTACGAGTGACCTCGGTTCTGGCGTTACCAACGTCGTCGAGGTGGCAGCTGCCTCATGGGCGCGTCCTGCTAGCCGCGCAGGGCGACACCGGCAAGCTCAGCCTGGACCCTGATCGTGCCGGCCTGATGCGCGGCCAGCGGATCGCCTTTGCTGACCATGGCGTCACACCCGGAGCACATGACGTGGGTCGGTCTGGCCGGCCCCGTCATCTCCATTGCACTTGCCGTAGGTGCTGCGCCTTCCGGCTGAGATTCAGGCCGGGATCCCCCGGCGAGCGCGAAACCCCGCCCGGCGCTGGCGCCGGGCGAATCCCCGGCCTGGCGTCCTCCCCGAGACAGACCGTCAGGGGCCGCCAGGCGCGGCCGGCCGGGAATACTTGACCGGGTGACCGAACACGAGGATTTTGAGCTCGGCACGGACGGCCCGAAGGTGATCGTCGCCGGCCTGGACGGCTCGCGGACATCGTGGCGTGCCGTGTCGTACGCTAACGGGCTGGCCCGCCGGCAGCGCTCGCGCGTGACGGTGGTCTATGTCGCCTCGCCGGGTGCACTGGCCGCCGCGACCGCGGATGCCGGCGCGGCGATGGCGCAGGTACGCGAGGAGGCGGGCGCGGATCTGCGCGAGCAGGTCGAGAGGCTGGCGCAGGAGCGCGGCGTCGACACCAGCTTCGTGCTGGTCCACGGAGATCCCTTCACCGAGTTGCGGAGGGTCGCGCAGGAGGTGCGGGCCGACGCGCTTGTCGTCGGCGCCTCCGAGCACGCTGGTCACCGGTCGTGGGCTCGCTCGCAGGCCGGCTGGTGAGGACCGCGCGCTGGCCGGTGACCGTAGTGCCATAGCCCGGTGCCGTGCAGCTAGCACGGGTGCCAGGCGCCGGCGGCTGAGCAGTTCCGCCGCGTTGTCGCCCCAGTCCAGACACCCGCCGGGGCGCTGCTCGCCTCCAGCCGACTTCGTTGTGTGCGTGCACCCTTGAGTACGACGCCGTAACCAAGTCCGGCGAGCCATGAAGTGCAACGGCGGGCTGCTGGCCGCCACCCGATGAGGTCAGCCGGAGCCGCAGCCAGCCGGGGCAGCAGAGAAGCTGACCATGACTGCGGCAGGCCGCGGGCGAGCAGCCGGAATGAGCGCTGAGGTGCGGACAGCGCGCGACGCGTTTGGGATCGCCGGTGCGCACCGGCCAGCTGCCGGACGTCGCCGAAGCTGATGCCGCCGGCCTGCCCTTCGCGCCGCTAGTCACCCGCACGCTGCGGCGCAGGCGGAGACCATTCATCGATGCTGCCCGGTGAGACACCGATGGCAAGGTCCGCTCGTTGCTGCAGCGTCATGCAGATTCGCGTGGGGCCTCACACGTCACGCCCTCGCCGCGCGCCATGTGGCCCGGGCGCTGCATCAGGCAGTAGCCGGCGCGCAGCCCACGGCGGCAGATCTGCTTAGTGCCGGATCAGGCTCGCGAGCACCGCCGCTTCGGAGATCTCGGGTTGCTTGGTCGCGGTGAGCAGCGTCAGCCGCCGGCCCTTCGCAAGGTCGCGCAGGTGCGCGAGGGCCTTCGCCCGCTCCGGAACCTTCAGTTCCGCCTCGTAACGGCGGCCGAAGTCCTCGAAGCGATCGGGGTCATGGCTGTACCACTGGCGCAGTTCGGCCGACGGCGCAATGTCCTTGCACCACTCGTCGAGGGCGGCCCTGGCCTTGGTCATCCCTCGCGGCCAGATCCGGTCGACCAGCACCCTGATACCGTCGCCCCGCTCCGGTTCCTCATACACCCGGCGTATCCGGACATTCGCTGCCGCCATCGCCGCCTCCTCCCCGAAGGTCCCGGCTCCTGTTCAGGGCACCGGCTGCCGGGCCATTGCCGGTGCCCGCCCGCGCGGCACGTCAGCGGGCAACGAGCCCGCTCCCCGACAATACGACTCCGGCCGCCGTAGCCAGCCTCAGGCTGGCCCGTGCGCCCCGTGGAGCCGGTTCCATTCTCTGTTCTCTCCGCCTGCCCGCTCGGCAGCCATGACCACGCTCAGCCCTCGCCTGCCCCGCTCATCACGCCGGGAGGTGGCCAGCCGCCGTTGCCAGCGCTAGATCTTGATGCTGGCCGGTCTTCGCCGCGCACTGGATCGACGTGCCGCTCGACGCGATCGCCCGCGAGGCCGAGGCGGAGAAGACGCTCGCCGTTGAAGCGCGCGCCCGAGCGTCGGGCGGCCGGGTGCTCGCGGCTGCGGCCATGCCTGTCTCGTGTCTCGACAACTGGGGCGTTCCCCACTACAGCACCATGGTGTTGGAAACGGGGATGCTCCCTACTTGTGTTCTCGCCCTGCCACGCTGGCAGAACCTCATCCTCTCCTGCTCATCTCAGGCGCAGCCCGATTGTTTTTACAGTGTAGATAGTTTAAAATAAGGAAGCAGGCACACGGGACGAGAGGACGCGGGATGACCTACGTGATCGGGGAGCCGTGCGTAGATGTGCTGGACCGGGCGTGCGTGGAGGAGTGCCCGGTGGACTGCATCTACGAGGGCGACCGGATGCTCTACATACACCCGGACGAGTGCGTGGACTGCGGGGCGTGCGAGCCCGTCTGCCCGGTGGAGGCGATCTACTACGAAGACGACCTGCCGGATCAGTGGAAGGCCTACACCGAGGAGAACGCGCGTTTCTTCGCCGAGCCGCTGCTGGCCGTGACCAGCCGCTCGGCTCGCCGGGAGGCGCCGCCAGGCTCGGCGTGGTGGGCGCCGACACCCCGCTCGTCGCCGCTCTCCCGCCACGGGAATAGCCCGGGCGAGACAGCCAGTGATGGTACGGCGCGGCCGGTCCTCTTCGAAACGGGCCGCAGCGCCGCGGATCCGGAGGAGGCCGCGATGACGGTGACCATTTACGGGGACTTCAACTGCCCGTACTCCTACCTGGCCAGCCAGCGGGCTGACCTGCTCGGGCGCGCGGGCACCGAGGTGGACTGGCGGGCCGTTGAGCACGACCTCGGCCTGCCCGTGACCGGCAGCCGATCGGACAGCGACCGGGCCGCATGGGATCGGGAGCTTACGGAAGTGGCCGCGCTCGCCCTGCCCGGGGAGCACGCCCCGGCCGGGCCGCCGGTCCTGATCAGCAACACGAAGGCGGCGGTGGCCGCCTGCGCCGAGGCGGTCAGCGACGGCGTCGCCGGTGAGCTGCGCCGCCGCCTCTTCCGCGCCATCTGGGTGCAGGGCCTGCACCTGAGCAGCGCTTATGAGGTGCGCCGCCTGGTCACCGGGGTTATGTGGCCGCAGGAAGACATCACGGCCCGCCTTTACAGCCCGGAGCTTCCCAGCCTGCTGGTGCGGGATCCGGACCTGGGCCGGATCGTGCGCCGGTCGGGCGGCACC
>JBOHCP010000268.1:0-7062 GCA_050698875.1 Streptosporangiaceae bacterium
GGGTGGGGCTTGCGGGCTCCCGGTGGATCGCGGAGCCGTTGCGGCTGCTTGACTGCTGCCTGGTGTCCAACGGCGGCATCGCGGTCATCGTGACGACCGCCGAGCGGGCCGCCGGCCTGGCGCAGCCCCCGGTTCACGTGCTCGGCTGGGCGCAGGCACACCCCGGTTACTACCTGCGCAGGCACCCGGACTTCGGGCTGGTCACCGGCGCGGCAACGGCCGGCCCGGCGGCGCTCGACATGGCCGGCGTGACCCTGTCCGACGTCGACGTGGTGCAGCTATACGACTGCTACACGTTCACGGTGCTGGTGACGCTGGAGGACTACGGTTTCTGCGCCAAGGGCGAGGGCGGTCCGTTCGCCGCCAGCGGAGTGCTCGGCCCGGCCGGCAAGCTGCGGCTCAATACCGGTGGCGGGCAGCTATCCGGCTACTACCTGTGGGGCATGACGCCGGTCGCGGAGGCGATCATCCAGGCCCGCGGTCAGGGCGGTGAGCGCCAGGCCAGCCAGCACGACATCGTGCTGGCGTCGGGCAACGGCGGTGTGCTCGATCACCACGCGACCCTCGTGCTGGGTTCCGCGATGGGTGCATCGTGACCGTCGGACCGGTCGCCAGGGATGCGGCGACGGCAGAGTTCTTCGGCGGCACCGCGGCCGGGCAGTTCCTGCTCCGTCGCTGCCAGGCGGGTCACTTCAGCGAGCCGCCGGCCGCGCTGTGCACGACCTGCGCCAGCACCGACCTCGGCTGGGCACCCGCGACCGGCGGCGCCACGCTGGTGAGCTGGACCGTCGTGTGGGGCCGGCCGTCCGGCGACACCGAGCCCGAGCGCTCCATCCTCGTGATCGGTGAGCTGGCCGAGGGGCCATGGTGGTGGTCGCAGCTCGTCGATGCGGACCCGGCGAGCCTTGCCGCAGGCCAGCGGCTGCGCATCGAGTTCCGGCGCGCGGCCGACGAGCACGAGGCCGTACCGGTGTTCGTCCTGGCATGAAGCACCTCGCGGGTGGAGGTGCCTCGCGACCGGTACCTGGCTGCCCTGCGGAGCCGAAGCGGACGACTCTGGCCCTGCTGCGCCAAACGATCCTCGACGTCATCCCCGAGGCCGACCAGGGGCTCTCCTACGGCGTCCCGGCCTTCAAGGTCGGGGGCAAGACAGTCGCCGGGTTCGCTGCGTTCAAGAATCACCTGAGCTACCTGCCGCACAGCGGCTCGGTCTTCGGCCCGCTCCAAGACGAGCTGATGGGCTACTCGACCTCGTCGGGCGCACTGCGCTTCGGCATCGATGAGCCGCCGCCGACGCCACTGGTCCAGAAGCTGATCGCGGAGCGACTTCGGCAAGCCTTTCCGGGCTGAGACCTACCTTCCATCGCCCTTCTGCCGCATGGTCGGCGGTCCTCGTCACGAACTTGGCATCATTGGCTCATGACCACCTTCATATTCAGGCTCATGGCGTCCCGTCCGACGTTCGCGCTCGACATGAGCGATGAGGAACGCGAGATTATGACCCGCCACGCAGATCATTGGCGGCCCTGGATCGAATCGGGCCAGATGGTGATCTTCGGTCCCGTGCTCGACAGCACCGGCTCGTGGGGTCTTGGCGTGGTGGAGGCCGACGACGAAGGGGAGCTGCGTGCGTTCGCTGCGCACGATCCGGTGGTAACGACCGGCACGGGCACGATGGAGGTCGGGAAGATGCTGGCCGGCTACGTGCGGCCGGCCCGCTAACAGGCCGGCAGTCTGACGGCCGGCCCAGCCGGATCGCCGGACACGACCTGATGACGGCGAGGCGGGTTTGCGTCTATTGTCCAGAGCAGGCGCGGCCGGCCCCGAGCACGACTGGCGACCGGCCGCCTGTACGAGTACAAGCAGACCGGGAGAACGCATCATGGCGTACGACGTTGCCGCTGACATCCGGCTGGATCCCAGGCTCAAGGCGCTTCTGGCGAGCGTTCCGGTGGAACCTGCGGGCGACGTCGACAATCGGGAGACGCTGGTAGCCGAGGCGAACTCCGAGGCCGCCCGCCAGCGGGCCGAGCAGTTCCGCTCGTTTATGGAGTTGTGCGACACCGAGCGGGCCGCTCCGTCCGCCGGGTTGCGCGTGCATTCCGAGAAGGTCATCTCCGAGCCGGATGGCAACTCGATCAGCCTTCAGGTCATCCGCCCCGACGGCGACGAGGTCGTTGCCTGCGTCTATTACATCCACGGTGGTGGCATGGCGTCGCTGTCGTGCTACGACGGCATGTACCGCGGCTGGGGCAAGATCATCGCGGCCAACGGCGTGGCGGTCGTGATGGTCGACTTCCGCAACTCGGTGGCTCCGTCGTCAGCGCCTGAAGTAGCTCCGTTCCCGGCCGGTCTTAACGACTGCGTGTCGGGATTGCGGTGGGTCGTCGCGAACGCCGGGCACCTGGGCATTGACGCCTCCCGGGTCATCGTCGCGGGTGAAAGCGGGGGCGGCAACCTGACGCTTGCTACCGGTCTCAAGCTCAAGCAGGACGGTGAGCTCGGCCTGATCAAGGGACTGTATGCGATGTGTCCGTACATCGCCGGCCAGTGGCCCACGGCGGAGTGTCCCTCGTCAGCGGAGAACAACGGCATCCTGCTCGACCTGCACAACAACCGCGGCGCGATCGGATACGGGATCGAGGCCTTCACCGAGCGCAACCCGCTCGCCTGGCCATCCTTCGCGACCGTCGACGACGTTGCGGGATTCCCGCCGACGGTCATCAGCGTCAACGAATGCGATCCGCTGCGCGATGAGGGCATCAACTTCTACCGGGTCCTGCTTCGCGCCGGTGTCGCAGCGCGGTGCCGGCAGGTGATGGGCACGATGCACGGGACCGAGATCTTCACCATCGCGTGTCCGGAGATAAGCCGCGACACCGCCCGCGATCTCGCCGCGTTCAGTAAGAACTGACAGCGGCGCAGTCGGCGTTACTCCGCCTGGCCTATTGCGTCTGCTCCCCTAATGAGTGCGGCCGGCCGGAGTCCCAGGCAATCTCGAACAGATGACCATCGGGATCGGCGAAGTATCCGGAGTAGACACCGAACGGGCGCATGTGCGGCGGTGCCGTCAGCGTGCCGCCGGCGGCTTCGGCTTGCCGGAGCAGCTCGTCAACCTCTGCCTGCGCTCGTACAGGCCAAGCATCAGGCCGCCTTCGAGGGTAAAGAAGGCGATGGTGCCGTCGGCACCGGTCACGTCGTCGTAGTACTCCCGCCGGCGGCTGCCCGCACCCGATGCTGGTCGGCTGGGTTATTTTCGGGAAAGCCCGATCTGAAAGGATCGCTGAGGTGCGTCGCGCCGAGATCAGCCGGTTCTTCGATGGCCTGGAGCTGGTGGATCCCGGCCTGGTACAGGTGCACAGGCGGCGGCCAGGGTCGGCCGTGCCCGACGGCATGACCGTCGCCGTGTGAGCCGGCCTGCTAACTGGCCCTGTCGTCGATCACGACCGTCACGCCGGGCGGTGCCGCAAGCACGGGCAACGTCAGGCGTGCGGCTTCATCGACGTGGATCCGCGGCGGATCCGGCGGCGCAGTGGGGTAGTAGGTGGCCGGGCCCCAGAGCTGGCCGTACCGGACGACAATTCCGCCCGCCTGCAGCACCGCCCGTTCGTGCTCGGCGGTGGCCGCCTGGCCACGCCCGTCGGGCAGCTCCCAGGAGATGCTCTGCGCGATGACGCGATCGGCTCTGGCCGCGGCCGCTGCGGCCAGCAGATTGCGCGTGCCCTCGTCCCGTATACGGGTGTTCCGCTCGGCGAAGCGCGCGATGTCGGCGGCCTCGTCGGGCAGGTCGGTCAGCTGGTGGAAGACGATGTCGGGGCCGAATTCGGTGACGGCCGTCGTGAAAGCGGGGGCGTCGAACACGTCGCAGACGACGGCCTGCGCGCCGGCGTCGCGGAGCATTCCGGCCTTCTCTGGTGACCGCGTCATCCCGGCCACGGCGTGCCCGTCGGCGAGCAGCAGGCGCAGCAGGGGAACCCCAATGACTCCCGTCGCGCCAGCGATGAAGATCCGCACGGATCACCAGCCTAGGGGGCTGCCGATGGGGCGACTCGATGCGGGGTGAGCGGAAGGGCTCAGGCAGCCGGCCAGCGGTCCCACAGGCCGGGCGTGTCCTCGATCAGGATGACGCTGTGCTCGGCGATGAGCGGCAGGATCAGCCCCGCGAGCTCGTCGGTCCACTGGCTGCCGCCGTAGAAGGCCTTGGTCATTGCCTCCCTGCTGTCGGCATCCGGGAACGCACGGAGCCAGACGAGGGTGTTGTCGTCTTCGGCGGACGGGAACACGCCCAGCACCCGAATGCCGAGATCCTGGTGGACCGGGAAGAGTCGGTCCTGCAGCAGCCGGGTCAGCTCGCCGCGCTCTCCTGGCTGGGCTCGATACGTGCGGATCTCGATAACGCCCGCCATCCTGGCCTCCTCAGGTCACCGCAGCATGCCGCGGCACCAACCTACTGGCGGTGCTGGGTGAGCGCCAGGACGGCGAAGAGGATCGGCACCACGATCCAGAACTGCAGGTAGCTGTAGCGGCGCAGATCGTCGCTCACGTCGGCGCCGGCCAGTTCGGCCGCCAGCGCACCGCGGCGCCACAGCGCAGCCGCCTGCCACGTCAGGACGAGATAGTTGACGCCGACCCCGGCGATCCACGCGCCCAGCACGCGCGGTCCGACCGTGGTGACGGTGGCGGCCAGCCAGATACCGAGGACGAGGCAACCAGCCGCCCCGAAGAGGAACTCGGCCCCGATGATGCGGCGGCGCCACTGTCGCCCCGCGGTCCCGTGCAAATCCAGAGCCGCAAGCCTGCGCACGTCGGGCAAGTCCATGGGCGCACTATGGGCCCGTCGGCGGGTCATCCCAGGCCTCGTGCGACCGGGTGACTCGGGTGCTACGCCAGCTCGTCCACCTGCCGGGCGAACGTCTCCAGCTGGGACATGAGCCGCTCGCCGAGGACCGCGCCGACGATGCCGAGGTTGTCGACGATGAGCTGGCCGCGCAGGGTCTGCCGCTCGAACTCTTCGCTGGTGCGCAGGTGAGCGAGCTTGTCCCGGTCACCGCGCAGCAGGTAGAAGCCGCCAAGCTCGCCGCCGTGCGGCTCGAGCAGGACTGGCTCGAAGCTCTCGATGTCGCCGTTCTGCTGCAGCCGCGAGTAGTACTCGAAAGCCTCGTTGAAAACGCCGATCGCCTTCTGCTCCCGGCCTCGTACCGGGAAACCAAACCCGACGAAGAGCGCGGAATCTGCCATGACATACCCCCCGGGTCAAGAACCTCCGCCGTGCGTGCGGCCAAGCGTAGCGCGCTCGGGTCGGCGGCTGCGGGCTGGCCGTACGCAGCGACGAAGGACTCAGGACGCCAGGCCAGCGCGTCCGGGCCGCACCCGACGCGCCGCAACCGAGCGGCTGACCCTAGTGCCGTGCGAACCGCCGGTCGTCGACCGGCGCACGGGCGAGCGCATCGGCGCGGCGCAGCGCGTCAGGAATCCGGAACCGGCCTGCCATGGCGGGGCGGAACCGCGACTTGGCGACGCCGATCACCGGAATCCCGAACTCCGCGTGCACGCAGGCACCGAGCCCCGGCCGGCCGTCCTGGTCGAGGTCGACGTAGCCGTCGACCACCAGCAGGCGCGGCAGATCCATGCTGGCGAGCAGGGCGCGCTGGCTCAGCGGAACAGGTCGCGGGCCGCGTCCTCAATCCCGGCCTCGGATAGCAGCACCGTGTCGGCGGCGTCGCCGAGCGGCACGAAGCTGTCCTGGCTGGCGACGCGGGCGATCCGACCGGTGAAGCCGGCGTCTACCAGGGTGGTGATCACGGTCTCCGACACGCCGCCGGTCCGCCGCGTCTCGTCTGCCACCAGCACGGTGCCGGTGGCAGCGGCGGCGCGCAGCACGTCCTCGTACGGCAGCGGCGCGAGCCAGCGCAGGTCGAGGACCCGGCTGGTGAGCCCGTCGTCGGCGAGGGTCCGAGCGGCCCGCAGGCTCATTCGTACCCCGTTCCCGAACGAGATGATGGTGAGGTCGGTGCCGGTGCCATACAGCCGGCCCCGGCCCAGCGGGACGTGGGCTGGCCCGGAGCGGTCGGGCGGCTCGTAGCCGGCCAGCCAGTCGCCGTCGCCAGGCTCATAGAGGTCGCGCTCGTGGTAGAGGGCGATGGGTTCGAGGAACACGCTCACGCTGCCGTCTATCTCGGCGGCGGCCAGGCACGAGCGGAGCATCGCCGCGGCGTCGTCGGACCTCGCCGGGCACGCCACGACCAGGCCGGGGATGTCGCGCAGCGCGGCGAGGCCGTTGTCGTTGTGAAAGTGCCCGCCGAAGCCCTGCTGATAGGCCAGGGCCGCGACCCTGACGACCATCGGGTTGCGGTACTGCGCTCGGGAGAAGAACGACAGCGTCGCGGCCTCGCCGCGGAGCTGATCCGCGGCGTTGTGCAGGTATGCGAGGTACTGGATCTCCGGCACCGGCAGCAAGCCGGCCAGGCCAGCCCCGAGCGCGACGCCGAGGATGGACTGCTCGTCGAGCGGCGAGTCGAAGACCCGGCCAGCGCCGAAGGTGCGCTGCAGGCCGCGGGTCACGCCGTAGACGCCGCCCTTGCGGCCGACGTCCTCGCCGAAGACGATCATGCCAGGCCGCCGGGCTAGCTCGTCGGCGAGGGTGCGGTTGATCGCCTGCGCCAGCGTCAGCGGCGCGCTGCCGGCGGACTCTGCTGCCGGCGGCTGGTCGGGCCGGGTGGCTGGCTGCCGAGACCGCGCGGCGAGGTTGGCCGCCAGTGTCGCCGGGCGCCGCGGCGCGATCGGCGCCATGACCTGCTCGGCGCTGCTGAGCTGCGCCGTCCCGGCGAGGGCCTCGGCCACGGCCAGGATCCGCGCCCGCACCGCCTCATACCGGTCGAGAATCTCGGCCGGAGTGAGCGCGCCCGCCTCGACCAGCAGCCGGGCCGTGCCGAGCAGCGGGTCACGAGTGGTGTCGGCGGCGATCTCGGCGGGCGAGCGGTAGGCGGACTCGACGTCGGGGCCCGCGTGCCCGCCGAGCCGGACGGTGCGCAGGTGCAGGAACGCGGGGGCGCGGTGCTCGCG